>NZ_JBAKFX010000005.1:0-141547 GCF_037577855.1 Dethiothermospora halolimnae
ATCGAGTGTTTTAATAATATCAAATAAAGACTTTCTTGTAGCTGCTATAAAATGATTTTTCATAGGTATAACCTCCTTAAGAATATTATGCTCAAGGTTATTCACCGCATTTTTGCTAATTTATCAAGGGTTTTATGAAAATATTACATAAAAAAAGAGCTCTGTGTGTAAGAACACACAAAACTCTTTATTTCTTCTTAACTTAATGACATTGGGCTTAGCCACCTCTGTCTGTCTTTTAAGTATCTTTAGACAAAGTAAGCAAAAATGGGAGCCATACCACAGGATTTGTGAAAATATAGAATAAGGGAGAAAATTGTTTAGAATTCCACTGTTTGAGCATAGCGAGTTTGGAATTCTATTTTCGACCGTTTCTATATATTTTCCAAATCCGAGGACTGGCGAACATTTTTGCTTACTTTGTCAATACCCTAAAGTGGCTAAGCCACCTTTTTCTACTTAGGAATTTCTAACTAATTATATATTTCTGTAAGTCATCAGGTAGTTCTGTCATGGTGGAATTAACACTTAATACGAATCCTATACTATGTTTATTCATTACTTCTTTTATTAATTTTCTTATTTCCTCTACACCTACATCTAGTATTTTATATATTCCGTCTATATATATTTTTGTAATATCATAATTCTCTGCCATGATTCCACATAAAAAGCCACGGAAAGATTCAATATTATCAATATCGAACTCCATGGCATTAATTAACCTTATATCATGGTTTAAATTCAGCATATTACTATTATCTGCATCAACAAACACAATGTTTCCATCTGTAGTTTTAACCTCACCGTTGGCCATATCAATTAACTTGGTTGTTTTACCAGACCCTTCTGGGCCATAAATTAACTTTATCATTATAACCACCCTCCAGAAATTTATAGTTTTCTTCCTATAATATAAGTATTCAACAAATAGAAAAAATCTCCTTCAAAATTTTCTAACTATTCAATAAATTTCTTTACGGCTTTCCCATTTAAGTAATCACATTTTTTACCTTGATAGGTTTCTAGTCTCTTCATATTATCTATTATACTATCTTTTATCTTCCACCAACTGGTATTCCAATTTACAAATAACGTATTTTCTTCCGGCGCCCTACCTATTAATCTCTGTATAACTATATCCTGTTTTAAGTATTCTAAAAAAGTAATTACTCTATCCACATACTCTTCTTTAGTTATCATTCTAATTTCATTATTTTTATATAGTTTTCCAAGTACTGTATCCTTTACTATATATAATGAATGTAATTTTATGTAGTCAATATTAAGAGCAGATAGTATTTTTGCATCTTCAATAACATCAAAATCACTATCCCAAGGGAGATTAAGTATTATATGGGTACATACATTAAAGTTATACTTTTTTATTCTAATAACACTATCAATAAACTCTGCCAAGGTATGACCCCTATTGATCTTCTTAAGGGTATGATAATTTACTGATTGTAAGCCTAACTCTATAGTCACATTAATATTATGTTTATCACTAATTTCCTTTAAAAATTTTAAGTGCTTATCGTTTATACAGTCCGGTCTTGTGGATATAGATATTTCAACTATATCTTCCATAATAGATTCTGTTATGGCCTTTTTAAATACATCAAATTCCATATATGTATTTGTAAAGTTTTGGAAGTATGCAATAAACTTTTTTGCTTTGTATCTTTTTCTTATATATCCCATATTATTTTCAAGCTGCTCCCTTACTGAGATAGTATTTGACAAGTTTTCAAATCCAGCTCCCTCTTCCCCACAAAATATACATCCTCCGGTACTTACACAACCATCCCTATTTGGACAAGTCACCGGTAAATTTATAGGTAATTTGTAAACTTTTTGACCATATTTTTCTTTCAAATGGACTGAATATACTCTATATAGATCTTTTTCTTCCACATTAATCACCTCTATTTAATTTATCTTATGTTTTATACATCATTATATAATGTATATTTTCCTATTTCAAGAAATGTATCCATGTAACCATGTAGTTTAAGACCAACGGCACCTTGAGTCTCTTTTTTGAAATATCTGTTATAAAAAAGGCTATATTTCTTAATAAGCTGTGGGATTACGAATCCCCCAGCAACCTAATTTTTATGAATCCCCCAGCAACCTAATTTTTATGAATCCCCAGCAACCTAATTCTTATGAATTTCCAGTAACTTAATTCTTATGAATTTCCAATAACTTAATTCTTATGAATTTCCAGTAACTTAATTCTTATGAGTTCCAAGTAACTTAATTCTTATGAGTTCCAAGTAACTTAATTCTTATGAATTTCCAGTAACTTAATTCTTATGAGTTCCAAGTAACTTAATTCTTATGAGTTCCAAGTAACTTAATTCTTATGAGTTCCAAGTAACTTAATTCTTATGAGTTCCAAGTAACTTAATTCTTATGAATTTCAAATAAATAAATCCTTATTAATTTCCAGCAATTAAGCTATTGTGAATTCTCAACAATTAAGTTTTACTATTGCCCTATAAGGCATTAAAATTGGCCCGAATATATTCAGGCCTTACATGAAATACAATTTATTTTCTTCGTAATATAACAACCAACCCAACAATAATAAACACTATAGCCAATATAAGATTGAAATCTACCCTTAATTTTGTTGTATTGGCCAATAGAGAAATAACCGAGAACCCTCCTAAGATTCCAACTGGCACTAAAAGACCTGCATCTCTATCAGCAAATATATATAACTGGAAAAGTCCTATAGCCACTCCTAAGGGGAAAACTGGCCATAAATCTCCCATTAAACCCCAACCATATATATCCATTATGTAAAATAATATACCATAGGTAATTAATATACCCCCAGGTACCAATAATCCCGGATTATTTCTATCCGAAAAATAGCTAATTTCAAAAATCAAACCCGGTACTAGTAATGCTAGTGACCAATGGAGCCCTATACTTATATCAATTACATCTAAATTACTTAAAAGAAAAAGTCCTCCTATAATTATTAATATAAATCCCAACACAAAGTTTTTTCTATTCAAATGTTACACCTCCTTATAAATTGATATTCCATAAAAAAAATAAAATTCCTTTATAATTAGGAATTTTATTTTACACCGTTTTTCTATATAATCATACTTTATATCTACTATATAATTCTCTTTCTATATCTTCTATTGTTATTCCCATCTCTATCATAAGTACCATAACATGGTATACTAAGTCCGAAATTTCATATACTGTTTCACTTTTAGAACTATTTTTTGCCCCTATAATAACTTCACTTGTTTCCTCTCCTACTTTTTTTAATATTTTGTCTATTCCCTTCTCAAATAGATAATTAGTATACGATTCTTCTTTAGGATTTATTTTTCTATCAATTAAAAGTTTATATAGTTTCTTAATAAGTCCACTTTCTACTTCCTTATCAAAAGAATCGGTCTTTGCTAGATCTTTATAAAAACATGAGTAACTTCCCCTATGACAAGCTACCCCCGCCTGTAGAACCTTTATCAATAAAGTATCACTATCACAGTCTAATTTTATCCCTTTTACCTCTTGATAATTAGACGATGTCTCCCCTTTATTCCAAAGTTTCTGCCTACTTCTACTGAAAAACCATGTTCTCTTTGTTTCTATGGTTTTATTTAAGGACTCTTTATTCATATAGCCTAGCATTAATACTTCCTTAGTTTTATAATCCTGTATAATAGCTGGTATAAGTCCCTTATCATTAAATTTAATATTTTCAATATTAATCAAAATATCACACCCTTCTAATACTAATTCCTTTATTATAAAGATAATCTTTTAAATCCTTTATCATAATTTCTTTGTGGTGAAAAACCGATGCTGCCAGTGCTCCAGTTCCATTTCCTATATTTAAAACATCATAGAAGTCTTCTTTTTCACCTGCCCCTCCCGAGGCTATAATAGGTACATTTACTTCATTACTCAATCTTTCTATTAATTCTGTATCATATCCCTTTTTAACTCCATCCATATCAATACTATTTATAACTAGTTCCCCGGCCCCTAGCTCTACCCCTTTTTTGGCCCAACTAATTACATCCACCTTAGTATCTAATCTTCCTCCGTTTATAAATACACTCCATCTATCATCTATTCTCTTGGCATCAATAGATAACACTACACACTGGGCTCCAAACTTCCCAGAAGCTTCTTTTATTAATCTTGGATTCTTAACAGCAGCAGAGTTTATGGATACTTTGTCGGCTCCTGACCGTAATATTTTAGTAAAATCATCTATACTCCTTATTCCCCCTCCAACTGTAAAGGGAATAAATATTTCTTCCGATACTGCCTTTACTATATTGGCTATAATCTCCCTATCTTCATAGGATGCATTTATATCATAAAAGACTAACTCATCAGCACCTTGATCATTATAGTATTTTGCTAATTTTACTGGATTATCTATTTCTTTAATATCTTTAAATTTAGTCCCCTTTACAACTTTCCCGTCTCTAATGTCTAGACAAGGGATTATTCTTTTTGCCAACACCTTTATCACCTCCATAGACTTAAACTATATTTTAATAACCTCATCAAAACTTATCTTATTATCATAAAGGGCTTTTCCTATAATGCATCCATATATTCCTATTTCTTTTAATTTCATTACATCTTCCTTGGTACTAACCCCGCCTGATGCAATTATATTTATATTACTGCTATTATTTAATTTCTTATAAACATCTATGTTAGGACCCTTCATCATTCCATCTTTGGCTATATCAGTATATACTATTGATTTAACCCCTACCCCCTCTAAATCACTAACAAATTCTATAGAGTTTATAGCACTGGTTTTATTCCACCCCTCTATTGCCACCAGTTCCTTTTTTGCATCCACTGATACTACTATCTTTTCATCATATTTATTGACTAAATTCTTTAATAGCTCTCTATTATTAATTGCAATGGTTCCAAGTATTATTCTAGATACTCCTATATCTATTAGGGTGTTGGCTTTATCTTCATCCCTTATTCCTCCCCCTATTTGAATGGGTATCTTCACTTCTTTTAGTATTCTTTTAATAATTTTCATATTCTTGGATTTTCCCTCTTTAGCTCCATCTAGGTCCACCAAATGAATGTATTCCGCCCCTTTTTCCTCCCACATTTTAGCAACTTCTAAGGGATTGTCATTATATACAGTAACCTTATTGAAATCCCCTTGGGTTAATCTAACACATTTGCCATCTTTCATATCAATAGCCGGAAATATTTTCATTTTACCAACTCCCCAAATCCTCTTAGCAAAGACAGTCCCGCTTCACCACTTTTTTCTGGATGAAACTGCATTCCAAACAAATTTTCCTTTCCAACTATAGCTGGAACCTCTTTACCATATTTTGTTGTAGCGATAATTTCATCTCCATCGGACTTTACATAGTATGAATGGATAAAATATACATAATCTTCTTTTATATAATTGTCAATTTTACTTTTTTTCTTTATATTTAACTTATTCCATCCCATATGGGGAACTATTAAGTCCTCTTTAAATTTAACAACTTGTCCCTTTAATAGCTCAAGCCCTTGGGTCTCTCCATTTTCAAAACTCTTCTCATATAAAAGTTGCATCCCCAGACAAATACCTAATATTGGTTTTCCTTTATTTACATTATCTATAATTGTTGGAATAAGTTTTGACTGTTTTAAATTTTCCATTGCATCATTAAATGCCCCTACACCAGGGAGTATAATCCCATGGGCTATGTCTATATCATAGACTTTATTACTTATAATAGAATCGATTTTTAAATAGTCTAAAGCTTTTTTTATACTTTTTAAGTTTCCTGATCCATAATCTATAATAGTAATCAATCTAAATCACCCCTTTAGTGGACATAACACCATCTATCCTACTATCAATTGTAGTTCCCATATCTAGTGCCCTTCCAAGACCTTTAAATATGCTCTCGATCATATGATGGGTATTATATCCTGTTATCATTGATGCATGTAGTGTTATTTTACTATTCATGACAAATGCTCTAAAAAACTCTTCAGCTAACTCTGTATCAAAGTTCCCTACTTTATCCCTTGAAAATTCAATATTCCATGATAAGTAGGGTCTACCGGATATATCCATAGCTATAAGAGATAGGGCTTCATCCATAGGGGTATATATATTTGAATATCTTTTTATCCCCTTTTTATCACCCAAAGCTTCATTAAGTCCTTTTCCCAACAATATACCTATATCTTCAACTGTATGATGTCCATCTACTTCTAAGTCACCTTTACAGTGTAGTTTTAAATCAAATAAGCCATGCTTTGAAAATAACTGTAACATATGATCAAAAAAACCTATACCTGTATCAATATCGCTTTCTCCGCTACCATCTATATTAAACTCAAGTTCTATATGGGTTTCACTGGTTTTTCTAGATTTTTTTATGCTCCTCATAATATCACCTCTTTAAGTCCATTAATAAATATATCATTTTCCTCTTTTGTCCCCACAGTAACCCTAAGATGCCCCTTTAACACTTCATTTTTAAATCTTCTAATTATTATTCCTTTATTTAATAATCCCTGGAATACTCTATCTCCTTGTTCTACTTTAAATAAAATAAAGTTTGTTTCAGAGCTATAAACTTTAACTTTGTTTATTCTTTCCATCATATTGATTAGTCTATCTCTTTCTTTTTTTATTTCTAATATTTTATCTAAGATTAATTCTTTATTTTTTAGTATTCTAGTTGCTATTATTTGACTAATAGTATTTAAATTATAGGGAGACTTCACACTATTTAAATAGTAGATTAAATCCTTAGATGCTATAAGATATCCTGTTCTAATGGCTGCTGCACCAAAGGCTTTTGAAAAGGTTCTTAGTATTACTAGCCTGCTATATCTCTCTATTTCCTGTAGCATTGTTTCTCCTCCAAATTCTATATATGCTTCATCCACAACCACTATACTATTTGTTTTATTAATTACTTTAATAATTTCCTTTTTACTAATGGTATTTCCAGTTGGGTTATTTGGAGAACATAAAAATATAACTTTAGCCTTTTCCTCATTAGATTTACGAATTATTTCATTTATATTTACTAAAAAATTTTCCTTAGTTGGTACTGCTATATAATTACCTCCTGCCAATAAAACTGAGTGTTTATACATGGAAAATGTAGGCTCATGGGATATAACACTGTCTCCTTTATCTATAAAAGTATTTGTTATTAAACCTATCATCTCATCGGAACCATTACCTAGTATTATATTGCCCTTACTCACTCCTAAATGCCGTGACAATTCTACTTTTAATCTTTTACACTGATTATCAGGATATCTATTTATATAAGCATTTAATATATCATCCACTGCTTCATTTAATATATCTTTAGGTAGATTAAAGGGACTTTCATTGGCATCCGTTTTACATAGATAGCTTTTGCTATAGACATTATAGGGTTTTAATCCCTTTACACTTTCCTTAACTAATTGATTTATCATAACTACTCACACCTTATCCTTATGGAATTGGCATGGGCGGTTAAACCTTCTTCCTCTGCTATCCTTATTATTTTATCCTTTGCATTGATAAGGGATTTTTTATTGTAATATATAATACTGGATTTTTTAATAAAATCATCTACTCCTAATGGAGAAAAGAATTTAGCGGTTCCACTTGTAGGTAATGTATGGTTAGGACCTGCGAAATAATCCCCCAGAGGTTCAGGAGAATACTCCCCAATAAATATTGCTCCAGCATTTTTTATGTTATTTAAATTTTCAAATGGACTTTTTATCATTAATTCTAAGTGCTCTGGGGCTATTTCATTTGACAATGTAAATGCTTCTTTTAAATCATTAACTATAACTATAGCTCCAAAATTTGAAATGGAATCCTTCATTATACTGTTTCTAGATAATTTAGACATTTGTTCTGATAAATCTTCTTTAACCTCACTGGCTATTTTTTCAGAAGTTGTAATTAAAATCGATGACGCTAAATTATCATGTTCAGCTTGAGATAGCATATCTGCAGCTATAAACTTGCTATTGGCTTCATCGTCGGCTATTATTAGTATCTCACTGGGACCTGCAATCATATCTATATCAACATAACCATAAACCATTCTTTTTGCCATGGTCACATATATGTTTCCTGGTCCTACTATTTTATCAACTTTGGGAACTGTTTCTGTCCCATATGCTAAGGCTCCTATTCCTTGAGCACCACCAGCTTTAAATATCTTTTCTATCCCTGCCACTTTTGCTGCAGCCAATATTTTATTATTTATACTACCATCTTTAGATGGGGGAGATATTAATACTATTTCCTTAACCCCTGCAATTTGAGCAGGTACTGCACACATAAGTAATGTAGATGGATAGGGAGCTGTACCTCCAGGAATATACAATCCTACTTTAGAAATGGGATTATATAGTTGCCCAAGCATTATCCCATCTTTACTATTATCTATCCATGAGTTTTTCAGTTCTTTTCTATGATAATCCTCTATATTCTTTTTAGAAGTTTCAAGTGCCTCTATAAAATCCCTCTGACAACTACTATATCCTTTATCTATCTCCTTTTTTGATACAATTATATTTTTTATGTTTTCACAATCAAATTTTTCAGTATATTTTATTAGACCATTGTCTCCTTTACTTTTAACATCCATTAAGATTTGTGAAACTGTATCATTAACTCCACTAAAATCTAACTGAGTTCTATTAAGCAATTTATTAATCTCTAAATTATTCTTTTCCTTTCTGCAATCAATAATATTTATCACCTATTTTCCCCCTCCCTGTATCTTTCAATTTTATTAATTATTTTTGATATTACATTATTCTTAACCTTAAAACTTACTTTATTTGATATAAATCTAGCAGAAATATTATGCATATCTTCAATTACTTCTAATCCATTTTCCTTTAGGGTTCTTCCAGTCTCTACAATATCCACTATTATATCTGAAAGTCCCATTATGGGAGCTAATTCAACCGAACCATTAAGCTTTATAATGTCTATATCTATTCCTTTATTGTAAAAATAATTTTTAGCTATGTTGGGATATTTGGTTGCAATTTTTAATTCTGTTACCATATCATGAATTTCAAAGCCCTTTAAAGCTGCTATAGAAATTTTACACTTACCAAAACCCAAGTCCATTATTTCATATATATTCTTTCCTTCCTCCATAATAGTATCTTTACCAACGATGCCTATGTCAGCAACTCCCCGTTCAACATATGTGGGTACATCCGTTGGTTTAACAAATATAAATTTTATTTTTTCTTCTTCATCCTTTAAAACTAGCTTTCTAGAAGTGCTATTTAATTCTGTTTTTCCTAAGTTTATTTTTTTAAATAATTTTATGGAGTCCTCTGCTATTCTTCCCTTTGCAAGGGCTACACTTAAATATGACATAATTCACCTCCTAGTGTATTGATAAGTTTTTAAAACCTAAATTAATTTTTTTAATAAAATCATCATATTTAATATTATTGGATGTGTTTTTTACCACGTCTATAATCTTCAACCTTTCATTATCCAACAATATTAAATTGCTTTTTCTCTCCCTTTCTGCAATTTCAATATAATTTTTTAAACTATTATCTTTATCTTTTACAACTGTAATATAACCAACATCCCTTAACTTTTCTGCTAAAAGTAATGCTCTCTTTCTATTGTTTTTAGGATAAATAACTTCATAATCAATATTACTTCCATTAGCTCTTAACATATCTTCCCCTCCTAAACCATTAATCAACTTATCTATATTAACACCAAACCCAGTAGCTGGAATATCCTTTCCATAATTCTCAGCCAACTTGTCATATCTTCCTCCATTTAAAATAATAGAACCATAATTGTCCATATATCCATTAAAAATTGTTCCTGTATAGTAGTGAAGGTCATTAATTAATCCCAAATCAAATGATATATAATCTTCATAACCTAGTTCTGTTATTATGTCATTAATCTCCTCCAGTTCTTTTAGTGCCTTTTCCATTCTAGAATTTAATGGGATAGTCCTTATTTCATTAATTAATCCTCCAAAATTCCCATATAGTTTAGGAAGCTTTGATATAATTTCTTTATGATTATCTAAAATATCTATTTTCTGTAGTAATATTTGTATCTCATCTTGATTTTTATCCTGTATTAATCTTCTCAATTTATTTTTAGCTTCAGTATTAATTTTTATATTTTCAAATACACCCCTATAAAACTCTGTATGCCCTATATCGATGGTAAAATTATCACAAAATCTTTTTAATGTTTTTATAGCTATTGATATAACCTCTGCATCGGCTAAGGTTGTATTGTTCCCAAAATATTCTATTCCTCCCTGAAGAAACTCTTTCTGTGTTTTATTAACCTTTCCTCCCATTCTAAAAATTTTTGATATATAAAATAGTTTCATCTCATCTATATCTTGATTTTTATTTGCAACGATATTGGTTATTGGAATAGTCATATCAGGTCTAAGGACTAATACCTCTCCCCTACTATCTATAAACTTATATAGCTCATGATTACCAAAGGTTCCTTTATTATTTAAAAATAATTTATACTGTTCCATAATTGATGTGGATATTTGCCTATATCCATATTTTTTAAATACATCCTTTATTCCTTCATATATATTTTCTTTTACTTCATAATTGTAGATGTCCCATGTATTCTTTAAATTTTTTCCTTGTATCATAATTCCACCTCGCTTTAGTGCTTTATTGCTTTACTTCGTTAAAGTATCTGGATATAATAATACTACTGTTATTTTAAAATGTCAAGAATTTTTTATTTGAAATTTTTTTAGGTAATCAATTCTAACATTACATTTATTATCATCAAATATTAATGTTCTATTTAACAAATAATATTATTAGAAAGTTTCTTAAAGTAATATGTTATTACTCTTAGAAAATGAAACTAACATTAGGAGGTATTTAATGCATACAAGAGAAGGTTTAATACCAACAGTACTAGGCACAGCCGTTACTACCTCTGGATTGGCAATGAAAAAAGCTATTCCCAGCTCTTTGGCTTGGGGATTAGTAGGCTTTGGTCTTGCCCATATAGTTCTAGGTTCTATTGATTTAGTAGAGCATAGAAATGATGGTGAAATAATAGAAGGATAGGAAGAAATGCACCTTTGTAGCTTCTTTGTTCTCAAAGTAAATGGTGCAAAAAAATAAGTTGGGGGATTACGAATCCCCCAACAACTAATTATAAATCTCCCAAAAACTAATTATAAATCTCCAAACAACTAATTATGAATCTCCAAACAACTAATTACAAATCTCCAAACAACTAATTACGAATCTCCAAACGACTAATTGAGAATAATCAAAACGACCCTATATAGGGTCGTTTTGATTATTCTGCTATTTCTACTTCGTATTTTTGCTTAAGTTCATTGCTCTTATTGAAGTATGCTTCGTTTTGTTTTTGAGCTACTAATTGTTGTGATAGTTGATTTTTAACTTCATCAAAAGTTTTCATTGATTCTGGTTGCTTATCAGTAACTTTTATTATGTGGTAACCGAACTGTGTTTTAACAGGCTCACTTACTTCACCTTTTTCCATCTTAAAGGCTGCTTCTTCAAATTCAGGTACCATTTTACCCCTTGTAAATGAACCTAAATCTCCGCCTTTAGCATTTGAAGGACACTTTGAATACTTTTTAGCTCCTTCTTCAAATGAAAGTCCATCGTTTATTTCTTTTAATATTTCCTTAGCTTTATCTTCTTCATCTACTAGGATATGACTAGCTTTTACACTCTCTGGATTTTTAAATTGTTCCTTATTGTCATTATAGTATTTCTCAACTTCTTCTGGGGCTACTGAAATATCATTAAGTACTTTCCTAATAGCATATTGCTTTAGAAGATTCACTTTCATATTTTCTACTTCTACTTTAAAAGCTTCTTCTTCTTCAAATTTATTGTCTAAGGCATTTTGATAAAATAGCTCTTGGTTAACAAGTTCAGTAAGTAATCTCTTCTTTCCTTCTTCTGAGTTAAATTGCATTGCCTGTTGTGGTCCTAATCCTCTTAATAATGCCTCTACGTCCTTTTCGGTAATTTCTTTGCCATTAACTGTTGCTAAAACTTTATTTTCGCTCATATAAACTCTCCTTTTTAATTGTAGTCAGTTGTTATGATAACAGAAAACTAGCCATTTGTCCAATTAAGATACTACCTTATTTTTTTACTGACCGACTTTTTTATCCCTTTTATTTTTTACTCCAAAGTAATTGGTACCCCATACTCCTAATAATATCATAAATCCTCCCAGAAAATGGAACCAATAAAAGTCTTCATTTAATATTATTACACCAGCTAAAATTGATACTATCGTGGTTAGGTTAGCAAATACAGCGGATTTTGATGCTTCTAATTTAGATAACATAAAATTAACCAAGAAAAATGCTATAACTGAAGATAGTACCCCCAAGTATAATACTGCTGATAGAATATCTATATTTAATAGAGGATTAAAATAATCTAATAAATCCCCATTATTAATATGTTGTATCACGGATATACCATTGAATACTATTGTTCCAATCCACATCATCACAAAGGTTATTTCCACCGGTTTAAACTGTAATGACGACTTTCTAGATAGGATATTAAAAAACCCTGCTGATATAACGGCTCCCAATAATACAAATATCCCTGCTATACTTCCTCTTACATCCATACTCCCCTTCATTATATTTATAAATATAACCCCCGCTACTGATAATATAACAAATAAAAATTGTTTTGGTGTGGGTCTTTCCTTTAAGAATATATATGCCAGTATGGTAACAAAAACAGGTATTAAAGCTATCATCATCCCTGCTTCAGATGAAGATGTCATTTTTATACCTAAAGTCTCAAATATAAAATATGATACAGGTTGAAATAACCCTAATAATAACAATATGTGTATTCTTTTCCCTTTAAAATTTATTTTAATTATACCTATAAGTTGCAATATAGTTAAAACTGTGGCAGCCATCATAAATCTAAATCCTAATAAATGAAATGGTTCAACTAAATCCAATGATTTTTTAGTAAACATAAATGAAAATCCAAATATAGTTGAATAAATAATCCCAGCTATTATTGGTAAGTATTTCTTATTATCTCCCATATTTTATCACACCCCTTTTTATTTTCTTTTGCCACAACTTAGATTTTATATCAAAAGAAAAAATATTTCAACACTCGAAATATTTTTTTGAACAAAGACGACTTTGTCCCTTCTTTGTTCTGCGCAGAGTGCAAGGTGTAGAGAGTAGGGAGTTGGTGAAACCATAAATTTATGTAGGGATTGATAATATAAAGTTATATATCAAACACTTTTTTCAGTACCTTACCTACTCCTCCCTCATTGTTAGTACTATCAGTTACTATATCTGCTATACTTTTAACTTCATCGGATCCATTTTTCATGGCTATACCTAGACCTGCTTTTTTTATCATTTCTATGTCATTATTATCATCACCTATAGTTATTATCTCATGGTCTTTTATACCCTTCGCTTTAGCATATTCTTCCAAAGTAAGCCACTTTGAACCTAAAGGGTGCATTACTTCAAGCATTCCCCCAGCCACTGTTAATTTACTCATGATATGGGAACTATATTTTTTAGGATAATTTTCTTTTAGATCCCTTTCAAATTCACTAAGTTTTTTCATGTCACCAACATATACTGCTGCTAAGACCTTGGGATCTTCATATTTAAGAAAGTCCTCTATCCATTTATATCTATTCATTTTTTCTGATACATGATGGGAGTATTTTTTATTACCTTCATCTAGCTCAAGTAATAGATCATATCCCTCTTCATAATGGTCTACATGCAATATAGGATACATATCCCTAGACTTACTCTCTTTAACCAGTTTATAGAAGTCACTTCTATTAAGATACTTTTTGACTAAGACTTTATCATCAGAGGCAGTTCTGACTATGTTCCCATTGTTGGCCATTATAACCAAGTTCATATTTAAATCTTTAGTTAATCTTTTTGCGGCCCAATACCTTCTTCCTGTGGCAATTAGCACTTCAATGCCATCTTTATTTAATTTATTTAATACTTCTATATTTTCTTTTACTATATCTTTATTATTATTTAAAAGTGTACCATCTAAATCTATAGCTATAATTTTGTATTTCAAATTTATCACCCCGTATTATTACCTTTTTCTATACATTTATTATAATTCCTTATGTCTATAGGATGCAAGGTTTATCATCTAAATAACACTATTTATTATATTTGAATATTATATAATTGAAGGGAGGCATAAAAATGAGAAATCCTTATTATTGGTATTACAACACCTACTGTTATACCCCAAAACAACCTAGAAATTATCCACCTCAACAATCTTATAAAAATGAAAACCATAAACGACCTTGTATGATAGAAGATAAATATTGCGATTATTTCGACTTAGGTGATAAAGCTCCTGGTTTTACTTTGGATGGAATAGTATGCGGTGATAGAAAGAAAGTTTCTTTATCTGATTATATAGGAAAGTGGGTAGTACTATTTTTCTATGGTTCTGATTTCACCTTTGTTTGACCAACAGAACTGGCAGCGGTAGCTGAAAAGATTGATAAATTCCATGCTTTAGACGCAGAGGTATTGGCCATTAGTACAGATAGTATCTATTCCCATAAGATATTTACAGAAACATCTCCATCGGGAAGAAAGATAAATTATCCATTATTATCAGATAGAACGCAAAGAGTTTCAAAAACCTATGGAGTTTTAAACGAAGATGAAGGTTTTGCCTATAGAGGAACTTTTATTATTGATCCTGAAGGTAAAATAAGAGCCTGGTCTGTAAATCCTCAACCTGTGGGAAGAAATATAAATGAGATATTAAGAATAATAGCAGGCCTTAAGTATAACAGAGAGACTGGCCTGGGAGTTCAAGCAGGATGGCAACCTGGAGATAAAGGTATTCCTATAGGATGGGAGTATGTTGGAAAGTATTAAGGTGACCATGTCACTTTAATACTTTTCTAACAATACACCATAATGGGTATCTGTTAAATCTAATTTATTTACTAATTTTATATTATGTTCCTTTAATATGTTTTCTAAATCTTTGTCGTCTAATCTAGCTTTTAGTGGTGGTCCACTTTCTGTATCAACCTTTTTCCATTCTATTATTGCTAGTCTTCCCCCTATATTTAATGAATTAAGATAGTTTTTTAGGAACCTATCTTTATCATCTATTTCGTGCATTACATTGGATATTAAAATAAAGTCTATATTATTATCCCTAAGTCTAGCTGAATATTCATCGCTATTGATGATAACCATATTTTTTATATTATTTTCCTTAATTTTTTTCCTAACTTCTTCTAACATTTCCTCTGAAGTATCTACAGCATAAACATTCCCTTCTTTTCCCACAATTTCACTGGCAGGTATAGAAAAGTATCCAATCCCACATCCAATATCTAACATATTACTTCCCTTTTCTAATTCAAATCTCCTTAGGATTTCCCTAGGGGGAAATTTTTCTCTTCTCTCTTTATTATCTAGTTTTTCTTTATGCTTGGGATCAAATTTATGAGCCAAAGTATCATCTCCTTTATTGTCATATATACCTTTAGTTATACCCAGAAATAATAGAAATAAATAGATTTTAATTCTCATTCCTACATAAAAACGAGATAGCCATTTGGCTACCCCATTACTTTTTATAATTTATAAAATTCTTCAAAGGACTTAGTTATATAGTAATGATCCATTACTCCTCCAAGCTCTCTAATAGAATGCATAGCAAGCATTGGGTTTCCTATATCTATTGACCTAATGTCCATTTGTCCCGATGAAATAGGGCCTATAGTAGAACCTCCCCTTACATCTGAACGATTAACAAACTTTTGTACAGGTACCCCTGCTTTTTCACATATCATCTCATACACAGCATCTGAATTACTATCTGTTGTATATGATTGATTTGCATTTATTTTTATAACTGGTCCCTTATTTAACAATGGTCTATTTGTTGGATCATGTTTTTCCGGTGCATTTGGATGTACTGGATGGGCCATATCAGCAGAGATAATAAATGAGTTATATAAAGCTCTATAAAAATCTTCTTTATCCTTGCCTAAGCCATTTACTATTCGTTCTAAAATATTTCTTACCATAGGTGAACCGGCACCTTGTTTTGTTCTACTTCCAACTTCTTCATTATCAAAACATATCATTACATTTGTTGCCTCTGAAGCTTCAGTGTTAGCTATTGCATTTATACCTGCATGTACCATAGCCAAATCATCAAGTTTACCTGCTGATATAAATTCATCATTTAATCCTACTATACTACCTTTTTCATATTCATATAAATAAAGTTCAAAGTCCACTATATCATTGCTATTAACATCTAATTCCTCTGCTAATAATTTCACTAAATAGTTATCCTTTTCAAATTTCTCATTAACCATTGAAACCAGGGGTAATGTATCTTTTTGTTTATTTAATTCAACACCTTTATTTACTTTATTATTCATATGTATAGCAATGTTTGGTATTATCATAATGGGTCTTTTTATATTTATTAGTTTACTCTCTGGATTCATTATATCATCGCTTTTAAGTGTTACCCTACCAGCTACCGATAATGGTCTATCTAACCAGGTATTTAATATAGGGCCACCATATACTTCTGTATTTAATTTTAAATAGCTATTTTCAGTAACTATTTCTGGAGATGGTTTTACCTTAAACCCTGGAGCATCAGTGTGACCACCTATAAGCTTAAATCCAGCTTCTTCTATATCTCCTGTTCCAATATTGAATGCTATTAGTGCAGAATCATTTTTCGTAACAAAGTATTTCTTTCCCTTTTCTATATTCCATCTTTCTGTCAACTTTAATTCATTAAAACCTTTCTCTTTTAAAATATCTTTAGTACTTTCCACAGCATGGAAAGGGCTTGGACTATTATAAATAAAGTCAATTAAATTGTTTGCAAGTTTTATTTCTTTCGTCATATCAAGACCTCCTGTTTTTTATATTTAATAGATTCTATAAGTGTGTAAAACCTATTTATACCAGCTGAACTTTTGCCCCTCCTTTATCTGTGCAAAGTTCAGCGATCAAAGGTGAAGATTAATAAAGTTTATTAATCTTCCTCTTCATCATTTCCGAAAAGTTCATAAAAAGCTTCTGTGGCTATTTCAAACTCATCGTCACTTTCTATATTTTCAAGTTCTATTTCGCCATCTACCTCTTTATATCTATATAATAATACCCTATCGTCATTATCTGGAACTAATGCAATATACTCTATATCTTCAACTTCAAAATTTCCCAACACATAGCATTCTAGCTCCGTATCATCATCTAGGGTTATATACATAACCTCTACTTCTTCATGTTCATGATCGTGGCCACAGCCACAATCTCCATCGTGGTGTTCATGTCCACAACCGCAGTCCCCATTATTGTGGTCATGTTCACATCCACAATCTTCATCATGTTCGTGATTACATTTACATTTTTCATCGTGTTTATTCATTATCAAATCTCCTTTGTTCAAATTTATTTATGTAGCTTAATAATATATAGGGAAACATAATGTTTCCCTATATATTATTATAGGTATTTTTCTACTACTTTAAACAATTACTTCTATAAAAGTATATTAAAATCCTTTATTTAATTTCCTTTAACACTCCAAGTAGGTACTTCCACATTCTTTGAGTTGAAGATATGCTTAAATGTTCATCGGGGGTATGCACATCAAACATATTAGGTCCAAAGGAAATCATATCTACATCTCCAAGCTTCTCTCCAAACAAGCCACATTCTAATCCAGCATGAATAGCTGTAATCTCAGGTTTTTTACCAAATATGTTTTCATATACATTTACAAATACCTCCCTTATATATGAATCCTTTTTATATTCCCATTCAGGATAACTTGCTTCATTAGTTACTTCTGCATCTATTAGTTTTGCCATAGTTTCTATTTTAGTTGCTATATCATCTTTAAGAGTTCTTACAGAACTTCTTATGGCACTTTCTAAAACCACTTTATCTTCAGCTGTAGTAACTACCCCTAAGTTAGTTGAACTTTCCACCAAACCTTCTATATCCATACTCATAGACTGTATTCCATTCGGCATAAGCATAAGGGCTGATATTACTTTTTTTGTAGTTTTTTTAGAGAAGGCTCTTTCTATATCATCTTCAACAAAATCACACCCTATGTAAACCCCTGGATCTGAAGTTTTTAATTCGTTTTTAAATATTCTGTTCCAGTTATTAACTTCATTTTCTAAATCCTCTTTATGACTGCTATCTATTAGTATTGTAGCATCTATCTCTCTGGGTATTGCATTCATTTTTGCTCCACCATTAATATCAGAAAGGGAAATATCAAAATTAGATTCAATGGAATATAAGATTCGTCCCATTAATTTATTTGCATTTCCCCTTTCCTTATTAATTTCCATACCGGAATGTCCACCTTTAAGACCCCTAAGCTTTAGAGTATAAGGTAATAAATCTTTTTCTACCTTAGAATACTCTATAGGTATATGAACTTTATTTCTCACTCCACCGGCGCAACTTACTAATAAAACTCCCTCTTCTTCAGAATCTATATTTATTAATGTCTTTCCTTTCAAATTATTTGGATTTAGTTGATTTGCTCCTCCCATACCGGTCTCTTCCTCTGTAGTAACTAAAATTTCAAGGGGAGGATGGGGGATATCATTTGAATCTAGTATGGCTAAACAATATGCCACTGCTATTCCATTATCAGCTCCTAATGTGGTATCTGTAGCCCATATCATGTCATCCTTTATTCTAAGATTTAAAGGGTCCTTTGAAAAGTCATGCTTTGTTCCCTTATTTTTTTCGCAAACCATATCCATATGTCCTTGTAATATAACAGTAGGTGCATTTTCATATCCCTTAGTTCCCGGTTTTCTTATTATAATATTTAAAGCTTCATCCTGTATAACTTCTAAATTTCTTTCCTTGGCAAAATCAACTAAGTAATCACTTACTTTTTTTTCATCCCCAGAGCATCTAGGTATTCTAGTCAAATCCTCAAAATATGTAAATACACTTTTGGGTGATAAATTTTCTAAAACTCTTTCCATATTTAACATCCCTTTCTTTTTTATTTGAAACTAATTATGCTATTATTTTTATATGTTTCAACATTTAAGATTATGTTTCCTGCTTTTATTAAGAAGAGTTTAAAAATATATTTATATCCTTAATAACTATTATATCCTTTATTACAACTTAAATTAGAATAAAAAAAAGATTATTTCCAAATTAAAAACAATCCTTTTCCTAGGTTGATTCTATCTTAAACCTATCCCTTTATATTTATTTAATTCTTGTTTAAAAGTTTCAAGGGTATTATAAAGTCCTTCAAACAAATCCTCTTCTAATACATATTTATGGCCTTTTATAAAATCTAATAACCTATCTGTCAATTCTATATTTCCTTTAAAACTTTTTTCCATACTATGGTCGTAATTTGGATTAGCTTCTTTAAAAGCATGAAAATATAATGAAATTCCCCTTACTAATTTTTTTTCTTCAGGAGATAGCTTTTCCATTGTTAATCTCCAAGCCTTCCTAACATGTCCAGGTGCTGTCAAAGGTGGAAACCCCTTTATAGCTTTTTTTTGTTCTTTCAAAGTAAACTTATCAAGATCTACTCCTGCTTTTTTAAGTTTTTCATATAATATTTTGTCTTCCTCTTCATTAATTTTATCTATATCCATATTTTCAAATGAACTTTTTGTTTTATTAAATGTATTATTGATTTTATACATCACGTTGTCTGTAGGTTTTATACCACTTATCATTATTCCACCCCTTTTGAATACAAATAAATTTTGGAATGTGTATCAATATTACTTTTTCATGTAATTATTAAGTATTTTCTTTTTAACCTTATTTTATATTTATTTACAATGATATCAAACTATTTTTCCATATATAGTTATTCTATTGCCATACATAGCGTTTTTTTGGTTATAAATGTAAAAAGTTAGAAGTGCTTTTGTACTTCTAACTTTTATTTTATATTTATATTTCATTTTTATTTTTTAAAACCTTATCAATTATGCCTCCCCCTAAGCAAACCTCCCCATCATATAACACAACCGCCTGACCGGGGGTTATTGCCTTCTGAGGTTTATCAAATATTATTTTACATGTTGTATCTGATGTTACTTTTACCTTTACATCTTGATCTTTCTGCCTATATCTAAATTTAGCATTGCATTTAAATTCATTATCTATATCTTTATTACTTATCCAGTTAAAATCTGTGGCAATAAGTCCATAGGAATATAACTTAGGATTATTTGCACCCTGTACAACATATAATATGTTATTTTCAAGGTCTTTATCTGCAACAAACCAAGGTTCCCCTGTACCTCTTCCACCTATTCCCAAGCCTCGTCTCTGTCCTAATGTATAATACATAAGTCCATCATGTTTTCCTACTACTTCTCCTGTATATTTTCTTATCTCTCCCGGTTGGGCTGGAAGATAGTTACTTAAAAATTCTTTAAAATCCCTTTCTCCAATAAAACATATCCCTGTACTATCTTTTTTATTTGCAGTTTTAAGCCCTTTATTTTTAGCTATTTCTCTAACTTCAGATTTAGTTAATCCCCCCAAAGGAAACATAGATTTAGATAATTGGGTTTGATTTAAAGCACATAAAAAATATGTCTGATCCTTATTTTTATCAACACCTTTAAGCAATTTATATTCATCATTAGTATATTCAAGTCTTGCATAATGCCCTGTAGCCAAATAATCAGCTCCAATTTTTAAAGCATGGTCTAGAAAAGCTTTAAACTTGATTTCCTTATTGCACATAACATCTGGATTGGGAGTCCTGCCGTCTCTATATTCATTTAAAAAATATGTAAATACCTTATCCCAATATTCCCTTTCAAAATTAACAATATAATAGGGAATATCCAATTGATTACACACTGCCCTTACATCTTCATAATCTTCTTCGGCAGTACAATAGCCAAAGTTATTTTCCTCATCCCAGTTTTTCATAAATATACCCACTACATCATATCCCTGTTCCTTTAAAAGTAAAACTGCCACCGAAGAGTCTACTCCCCCTGACATTCCCACTACTACCTTGGTGTCTTTAGGCGATTTTTCCATATATAATACCTCCTAAATATCTATATATTATATATATTACCCTTTTACCTATTAATCTAATTCAAAAAAACTGCCTATTAATTAATAGGCAGTTTAAGCAGCTATTTTATTTTTCTTGTCTTTTTTCTTATTTTTAGAATCTTTAGCTTTTTTAATGAGTCCAGTTCCATGTCCCATTGGGCAAACTATACACCAACTTCTTGGTTTAAATATTATTCCCATCATTATTCCTACAATGAATGAAGCTCCCATAAATCTAAATAAACTAAATGCTATTTTATAAAAGTTTCCCTTGGCATGGATCATTGATACAGTTAATAAAGTTAACATTAATATTAGTAAAACATTTTTAGCCACTTTACTTCTCATCCATTTTGGCATAGTTTTGTTTAAACTAACCTTTTGTAAAAACTTACCTAAAAAAGATCCTCTAGGACAATAATGGGAACAATGAACCTTCCCCCTTCCTCTTAAAGCATGGTAAACTGGTGCACCCATGCATACAAATCCTAATATACCAAATCTAAAATCTAATATTGATAATACAAAGAAACTTACTATAAATATCCACGACCAACTCATATGAGATTTCTTTTTCATAAATATACACCTCCGCATCAATTGTTATATTCATATATTATGATATTACAATATATTAGTCAACAGTTTTTTATATAAACTTTTATTATATAGCATAACATATTTTATAGAAAAAAGGGGACTTTGTCGCTTCTTTGTTCTATGCAGGGTGCAAGGTGCAGAGAGTAGGCAATTGGTGACACATAAATATATTTAGGACTTCAATATATTGAAGTCCTAAATATACATTATAAATTCATATTATCAAAATTGACTTTCTTAAATTCATCATCATAGCCCAATAAACTTTTTCCGTTACTTAAATAATCTTTAAGAAATTCCACTGCTTCTTCTATCATGCTATCTATTTGCTTTCTTGTAAATATCAGTTGGACCATTATTGGTAACGTTTTATATATTTGTTCCACTACCCATGCATATTTTAACTCTCCAGTTCCCGAACCCAATAATTTCTCTGCCTGTATTACAAGGGATAGTATTACCTTTCTCACCGTATCTTCTTTTCCCTTTTTATATAGAAAAATTAGTGAAATCATAGCTATTAATATGACCACTATCGGAACCCAGTAACCTTTAATAAACTCTAGCATACATTACACCTCCGCAATCGTAGCTATTTTTTCAAGTTTATTCCTAAGTTCTCTAATGCTCTCTTTTAGAACTGCATTTTCTTTCTTACAGTTTTCATATAATACTTTATAATCGTTATATTCTACAGTAGTATTTAATAGTTTAGTAAGATAGTCCTCTATTATTGAAATACCGTATCTTGGGTCCGGTGCCCATTTCCCACCCAGTTGTTTTACATATTTAACTTTACCTGCCCAGCTTAATGATTTTACTACAAAATACCTATCATGGACTTTACCCACTGGTTCAATTCCAACATAAGCACACATATGGTTAAAGTGCCCCCTTACTCCATCATCTACTGTTAGAAATCTTTCATGATCCTTGCTTTGGTCACCGGTAGGATTCTTTACCTTTATACCTGCAAAATTATTCATATCCTCAGTGACAACACCTGTATATCTACCAAAGTTAGTTTCTTTCCCACTTTGACTATATAGTATATCTGCCCTTATTCCAGTTATCTCTCCATATTTAATGTATTTTTCTGCTGCTCCAATAAACTTTTCTGTAGCTTTATTGTTCCTTGCCCAATCTTGCATTTTTCTTAATGTAACCTCAGATTTACCTATTATTTTAGTATAATTTATATCTTTATTATAGGGATAATTTATATATTCACATACTCCAGCTACAACTGCCTCTGCATACTGCTGCCAATTATCCAATATTCTTTTAGAATCTTCCCTATTACTTGCAAATCCATACTCAACAATTACTGTCTCAACATTTCCTGTTAGTCTATTCATATAATAATAGTCTTTTCCTGGCATATTAGGATGGGTTTTAGAAAACACTCTTCTTCCCTTAGCCCCCATAACTTTTAACTCTTCCATAATTAAACCGGCTAATGTACCATCTGTATATATAGAGTGAATTATTTCCACCCCTTGGGCCGACTTATTATAGGCGCTGTTTATATGATTTGATATACATATCTCCGCTCCCGATCCCCTTACTTTTTTTGTTCGTTCTTCTTGACTTAAATAAATATCTCTTTTTCTTGTCATTTCTACATTTATGCCTAAATCTTTAAAACGTTCATATTGATACAATGAAATTTTAAGATTCATATCCTTCTCTTTCCAATATTCATTATTGCCACCACCGGGATCTTTTCCTCCGTGACCTGGATCTATTATTATTTTCACAAAATCACCTCTTAAATTGACTTTGTCCACATTATTTTTCACTGTCACTATATTAATATTCATTTCAGACTTTATTGTGTATGTCCTGTTTGTTAATACTTATATATATTAATTTTAAAGTTTTTACTATATATTTAGTATTATGCCTTTAAAACTTAGTGCAAAGTGCAAGGTACAGGGAGCAGGGAGCAGGGCTTTTTTTTAAAAAAGTAAGACATGGAGATATCTCCATGTCTTACTTTTTTATTGTTTATGATAACCCTGTACTCTAAACTTTGCGCCCTGCACTGAGCAAAAAAGGGCCAAAGGCACTTTTGCTCTTAATCTCTTCTTTCAACGAATGCCATTTTCGGTTCGTTACAAGTTGGGCACTTCCAAAATTCCGGTAAATCATCAAAGGCTGTGTTAGGCTCTATATCTTGAGTTTTATCTCCTCTTGTTGGTCGATAAATATAGCCACACACAGTACATTTATATTGTTTCATATAATGTCTCCTTTCTTATAGACTATATCTATATATACCACAAACCTAGCCATATTAATAATATTTTTACTTTTACTAAAATTTATACTTCTTTAATATATTTTATAGAGGATCTTATTATATAGTATATATCATTTTCAGTTTTTAATTTACAAGCCTCAGTTTCTCCATTTGTTAGCCAATTTAAAAAGAATCTTCCTTGATCATTATTCACTTCAAAAACCTTTTCATCCCCATCAATAAATTCTATCAATAACTTCATATCATATTCTCCCTTCTAATCAATTTATGTTTATTTTATCAGTATATAATAGATTTTAGCAACCTATAGAACAAAGGCGCCGTTGGCGCTTCTTTGTTCTTGCAGGGTGCAAGTACAAAGAACAGGGATATATTAATAATAAAATTTATAAATAGCCTATAATATATGATAAAATAAGTGTTATAAAATTATATAAGGAGATGATAGTATGCATTATGAAGGTGCTTTATATAGGCCTCCCAGCGAAGCTAGAAGCATTATTATTCAAGCTACCATAGGGTGTGCCCATAACAAATGTACTTTTTGTAGTATGTATAAAGATAAAAAGTTTCGTATTAGAAATTTAGAAGATATATTAGCAGACTTGCATCTTGCTAGAAAACAATATAAAAGAGTAAAAAGAATCTTCTTGGCAGATGGTAATGCCCTTATCATAAAAAAGGAAATATTAAAATATATACTAAAAGAAATTAAACAATTATTTCCAGAATGTGAAAGGGTAGGGGTATATGGTGCTCCAAAGGATATATTAAGAAAAAATGTAGGGGACCTAAAGGAACTCAACCAACTTGGATTAAAGATAATATACCTTGGTCTAGAATCCGGTAGTGATAAGATTTTAAATAGAATAAAAAAAGATGTAACCCCTGATGAAATGGTTAAAGCAGGAAATAAAGTTATGGACGCAGGAATAAAATTATCAGTTACAGTTATTTCTGGGTTAGGTGGTAAAAAACATTGGAAAGAACATGCTTTAGAGTCTGCAAAAGTTTTAAATAAAATAAATCCTGATTACCTAGGACTACTCACATTACTTATTCAAGATAATACAGATTTAAATAAAGAGATAAAAGATAACAAATTTGAATTATTAAGTCCTAAAGAAGTTCTTTTGGAAACAAAGACTTTTATAGAAAATTTAGAGCTTACAAACTGTATATTTAGAAGTAATCATCCTTCAAATTATGTTTCCCTTGTTGGTAATTTATCAGATGATAAGAATTTATTACTAGAAGAAATCAATATAGCTCTTAAGGAAAACTTTGATTATAAAGACGAATTATATAGAAGACTTTGAATAAAGGCGCCTTTGGCGCTTCTTTGTTCTGTACAGAGTGCAGGGGACAGGGTACAGAAAAGGTATTTTTACTCACTTTGTTCGTAAAAAATTATATATTAAATCGGCTTTAGCCGATTTATACCTTAATTGTCCACTGTCCATTGCCAATTGTCAACTATATATTATAGTTCCATGCTCTCCCCATATCCTAATACTTTCACATCTGCATCTTTAACTTTATTTTTAAACTCTTTAGGATCTGCCTTTATTACTTCAAATGTGTTATAATGCATTGGAATTACTACATCCGGTTTCACAAACTCCACTGCCCTAACTGCATCATCAATATCCATTGTAAAGTTTCCACCTATAGGCATTAATGCCACATCTATTTTTTCACTTTCCAATAGTTTCATATCCATAGTGAGCCCCGTATCTCCGGCATGATATAATTTCTTATCATCTATTTCTATAACAAAACCACATGGATTTCCTCCATCATAGAACATCCCATCTTTAAAGTAACCTGAACCATGAAGTGCTGGAGTCATTTTAACCATTCCAAAGTCAAACTTAGTTCTTCCCCCTACATGCATTGTATGTACATCTAAGCCTTCATTTCCTAAGTAATTACCAATCTCAAAGTTACATATAACCTTAGCATTGGCACTTTTAGCTATTGCTACTGTATCTCCCAAATGATCTCCATGACCATGGGTTACAAATATATGGGTTATATCTTGTAACTCTTTAGCCTCTAACGGTGCATTAGGATTTCCACTAATAAAGGGATCTATTAATGCCTTAAAATCTCCTTTTTCAATTAAAAAAGCTGAATGTCCTAGATACTTTATTTTCATTTTAAATACCCCCTGTTTTTATAATATTTTTCTCTCTTATTTTATTTTTTATCAGCCTATTTTGCAAATTAATATACTCTTAGACTAAAGTTTAATCTACTAAGAAAATGTGGTTAAATCTTCTTCATAGCTTAAATTGTTTATTTCATCATAAATTTTATTACATATATCTTTATTGCCTGCAACTATGGAATGCTCTCTTTTATTTGGTATATATTTAATTTTCCCCCCTGCTTCTTCTATCATTAAGGAAGCAGCTGCAATATCCCATATGCTTAGTTTTAATTCCCAATATCCATCTAACCTTCCCGCTGCAACATTGGCTAAATCATAGGCTGCAGCCCCCATTCTTCTTATTCCTTTTACTTTCGGTACAAAATTAGAAAAATAATTCACATTATTATCATCATCTTCTGCTCTGTCATAGGGAAAACCAGTAGCTAATACACAGTATCTTAAATCTCTTCTATCATTTACTTTTAACCTTTTTCCATTTAAATAAGCCCCTTCTCCTTTAATTGCTTGAAACATTTCGTCCAGCATAGGTAAATAAACTACCCCCAAAACAGTCTCTTTCTTATATTGTAAAGCTATGGATATTGCAAAAATAGGTAGTCCTTGGGCATAATTAATGGTACCATCCAATGGATCTATTATCCACATGTATTCTGTATTCTCTTTATCTTTCCCAGCCTCCTCTGATAAAATGCCATGTTCTGGATATCTTTCCCTTATCCTATCTATAATATATTTTTCAGACATCTCATCTACTTCTGTTACCAAGTCTATTTCTGTAGTTTTACTACTTATCTTTAAGTCCTGTTTCCCAAAGTTATCTTTTTGAATTTCTCCAACTTCTCTAGCCCAATCTTTTACTTCTTCCAAAGTTTTATTTAAGTTAATCACCAAAATACCTCCTAGTTTCTTATTGGTCTACCGGAGAATGAATTCCCCTCTACCTATTATAATTTACAGTTGACAGTTGACGAGTTACAGTTAAATGTAATTTCACTCAATATATTCTTAAAACATTATATTTATTTTTATAATTATAATATAAATTTTATCAAAGTAAATACTAAGATTGACATTAATTAAATTTTATCTTCTGGAGGATTATATGAAAAAGTTAATTAAACCATCAATATTATCCCTTTCATTATTAATAATTATAACAGGGTCCGCCCTTTCCCCTGCCCTTGGAGAAATAAAAAAATCTTTCCCTGCTATAGATGAAAACATAGTTAAATTAATATTAACATTACCATCTATTATAATAATACCATTTAGTTTATTATCTGGTAAATTATCATTAACTATTTCAAAGAGAAAGATAATAATATTAGCTATTATACTCTATGTAATAGGGGGTGTTGGGGGAGGGTGTTGTAATAATCTTTATGTTATATTAATTTTTAGGGCTATAATTGGAATAGGCGCAGGTCTATTACTCCCTTTATCTAGATCATTGATTGCAGACTTTTATACCGGTAACAGACGAACTAATCTGATGGGTGTATCAAATGCTGTTTCTAATCTAGGAGCAGTAGTTGCCACACTGATCAGTGGATTTTTGGCTTCAATAAATTGGAGATATACTTTTTTAGTATATTTGATAGGTATATTTGTTTTGGTTTTAGTCATAGTAGGTTTACCGGAACCTCCAAAAAGAAAAGAAAACAAAAATAATATAAAATCAATAAACCATAGGGTATTGTTAATATCAATCCTCACCATATTATTAAACATTGGATTTTACTGTTCCGTTACTAATATAGCCATATTTTTAGAAAGTAAAAATATAGGTAGTTCTAATACTGCTGGTATGGCCATGTCTAGCCTTACTCTGGCTGGTTTTTTAGGTGGCATAATCCTTGAAAAAATATCAAGGGCCTTAAGAGGTTTTAGAATTTCCATAAGTCTATTAATAATGTCAATAGGATTTATAACTTTAAAATATACATCAAATATATATACAGTTTTACTTTCTATGTTTATGATTGGTTTTGCCCAGGGAATAATTAAACCAATAATATTTTTAAAAGTAACAAAGGTCACACCGAAATTTTCAAATTCTTTTTCCATATCTATTATAAGTAGCTCTGTATTTTTAGGAAAATTCTTATCTCCTATAGTTTTGGATATCATCGGAAATCTATTTAATAATAATTCCATAGGTTTTTTGTTTTTCTTTACAGGAATTTCAATATTATTTAGTAGCTTTGTTTTCTTTATAATAAAAATAAAACACTAAGGTCTGGACATGTCCAGACCTTAGTAAAAATAAATAACTATTATATTTCTTATAACTTAAATTTATCTACATTCTCTATAAGTTTATTAATTAATTCTTTTGTATCCTTTACATGATCATTTATTTTATATATGGAGGATAACTGTTCGTCAACACTTGCTGTTACTTCTTCAGTACTAGCAGATGTTTCTTCAGTTACAGCCGAAATATTATTTATAGCACCTATTATATCATTTTTACTATCTTCAATATTTTGTGCATAATTTTCAACCATATTCATATTATCTACTAATATCTCTAACGAACTGGCTGTACTTTTAAATATTTTTTCTGTATCCATTATTGACTTGGTTTGATCCTGCTGAGTAGTCTTTACATCTTCCATTGTTATAACAGCACTATCTGACCTTTCTTGTATATCAACTATCATCTGATTTATTTCACCGGTAGCCCTAGAAGTTTCTTCTGCTAATTTTCTTATTTCATCTGCTACTACCGCAAAGCCTTTTCCAGCCTCTCCAGCTCGAGCTGCTTCTATCGATGCATTTAATGCCAATAGACCAGTTTGTTCAGCTATACTATTTATAAGGGTTATAATACCCTCTGTATTTTTAGCATATTCATTTACATCATTTATTATATTATTAACTTTTTTTGCTTTTTCAGTGGTTTCGTTGGTTTTCTCATTTAATATTTTTATCTTATCAAGCCCTTCCTTACTTAAATCATTTGTTTCTTTTGTTATGCCATATACTTGGGTTATTAAATCAGTTGTTTTCTTAATACTACCTCCCAAGTCGCTGGTCTTTGTGGCAACAATTTCTGTATCCTTAGCCTGTTCAGAAGTACTTATTGCAACTTGTTCCATTGCATCACTTATCTCTGACATCGAGTTTTTCGACCTCTCAGCTATATCTTCTAAATCATTTGATTGGGTTACCACCGTCATAGATGAGTTTTTAACATTATTAGCTAACTCCTTTATATTTCTAATCATATTATTATAGCTATTTGATAATTTGGCAAACTCATTTTTTCCCTCTATATCAGACAGTGCAGTTAGATCCCCTTGCTCTGCTCTTTTCATTAAAGCTATTAGTTTTTTTATTGGTGTAGTAATACTTCTAGTAATAAAATATATTAATCCTATTGAAACTAGTAATGTAATAACTATAAATACTACTATAATTTTTAATTGATTATTATATGACTCTAGTATTTTATTAGCAGGTATATTGGTTCCAAAATACCAACTAGAATCCAACTCCTCAAAATCAATAGGGATATATATCTCTAATCCTTGATCATCGTCAAACAAGGAAAACATCTGATTTTTCTTAAGTTTGTCCATGGCTTCACTTGGAACATAACCTTTCCCAAAAGCATCTTCCATTATTAGGTTTTTATCTAGTCCATTTCCTATAAACTTTCCAGCATCAGACATAATGAATGCATAACCATCTAAGTTATTTATATTTTCTATTTTAGTAACTATTTCTTGTATACTATCTAGTTTAATATCTGCCGTTACAACACCTAAAAATTTATTATTGTTATCTATTATTGGATAAGAAATTGTCGTCATTAAAACATCTACCCCATTAACTGGATATATGTATGGTTCTGTTAAAATAGGTTTCTTAGTACTTTTAGGTACTAAATACCAATTTCCATCCCCTTCCACATCATATCCCACTAAGGGCTCTACAGCTACTTTACCATTTCCGTCTTTGTATATATAAGGTAAAAACCTTCCATTATCATCACTACCAGTTTTACTGTCACCAATAAACATACTATCTTGTCCATCAAATCCATTAGGTTCAAAACCTATCCCATGGGCAACTATATTTGTATTTGACTCTAGACTCTTTTCTACCAATTTTATTATTACCTCTCTATTTACATCATCCTTTTCTGCTAAAATACTTATATTATCAGCCAAATGACCCACTGACTCTCTTATTACTTCCATTTCTTTTAATATTACCTGTGATTCAACCTTTGAAGTCTGTATTACTCTTTTCTCCGTTTCATCGATAGTGGTATCCTTTAAACTCGATAACATGAAAATTTCTGTCAAAAGAAATAAGGTCATAATAAGAACTGCTAAAATCACAAGCTTACTACTTGTTTTTAAATCTAATATTTTTTTCAAAATTATCCCTCCCATTTTATTTGATTAATAAATTTATACCCTATACTATTTACTATTCTACATTTTCCTCTTATGACCTTCTAAATTTCGACATTTTTCATCATTTAACTTTGTCAATATTAGGATTTTTATGCAATTATTTAAACTACACCTATTCCTGCCTCTTTAAATGTAATCATTTCGTTATTCATATATGTAGCCGCTTCTATTATATTAAAGGCAAGTACACCTCCACTACCTTCTCCTAACCTCATATTCATATCTAGCATAGGTTTTAACCCTAATATTTCAGAAGCATATTTTGCACCCTTTTCCTCAGAACTATGGGAAGGTATCAGATATTCCTTTACCTTTGGCTCTATTCCATAGGCAATTAATGCTGCCACGGTACATATAAAGCCATCTATGACAATGGGAACTCTATTGGCTGCGCAAGCTAACATAACCCCAGCCATACCTCCTATTTCTAAACCTCCAACCTTAGATAATACATCTATTGTATCTTCCTTTATTGGTTTATTAACCTCTATAGCCCTCTTTACACAGTTTATTTTATTTTTCAGTTTATCCATTGGTAAATTGGCCCCCACCCAAGTTACTTCCTTTGGATCCATTCCTGTTATGGCAGATACTATTGCTGCACTGGGGGTTGTATTTCCAATCCCCATCTCTCCAGTGGTTAAAATATTTTTACCCTTCTTAATTTCTTCTGTTGCCACCAATATTCCAGTTTCAATTGATGTTATTGCTTCTTTTCTAGTCATGGCTGGACCCTTAGTTATATTTTCAGTTCCATGCTTTATTTTTTTATTTATTATTTTATCATTATTTATTTCTCCATCTATACCTATATCAACAACTACCACATCTGATTTTGCTTGTTTAGCCATGGCACATACCCCAGTTAGACCCTTTGTCATATTAATGGCCTGCATCAAAGTTACTTCTTTGGGAGCAGCTGCAATCCCCTCTTCACAAACTCCATGATCAGCCGCCATAACTATTACTGATTTGTTATCTACCTTAGGATACATATCACCGGTTATTCCTGCTAGTTTAATAACTATATCCTCTAGCTTACCTAAGCTTCCAACTGGTTTTATAAGATTATCCACCCTATTTTTACATTTCTCCATGATTTCCCTGTCTACACCTTTAATCTTTTTAATAGTTTCATTTAATAAGTTCATTTTTTAACCCCTTTCTAAATAATTATTATGAAGTTTATATATAAAAAAGTCCGTAGTCTATTTACTGTACAGCAAATAGACTACGGACTTTACCATTACCCATAGAATATACATAAACCATAGGCAGGTCTCCTGACTTAGCTTCATCACATTTGTATATCTTCCCTAGTAATCCTAAGTGATATTTATACAATGCTCCCCTTTACAGTGGCGGGACCGTTGAAGACTTTCACTTCATTCCCTATTCTTCTTAATTAATTGATAGAAATTCTAACTATGAACAATTAATTAAGACACCTATAGTTATTTTTTCTTTTTTCAAGATTATTATAGCAACATATATTATATTTGTAAATATTTTTATAAATTATTTTTATTATTTCATTTATAACTTCACTTAAAGAAAATGATAGCCTACTTATCCTTTAAAATATTTATTATCCTTCTATTATTATTATTTATTCTCTCTATATCTACATACTCCTTCTTATCATTTGACAAGCCATATTTAGATTTCAGTTTAAGTATTCTATAAACACTTTTATTAATTCTCTCTATAGGTATATTCTCAGCTTTTACTTCTTCCTTTATAATATCAAAGGCTTTGATCTGTTTATTATAACTGTGGCATATCAATAGTATATCATTTCCCCCATCTATGGCTTTTAAAACCGTTTCTTCTATAGAGTAGTTATCAGTAATTGCATCCATTTCTAAATCATCAGTTATAATAACCCCTTTAAATCCCAATTTTCCCCTTAACAATTCAGTAATTACTTTCTTTGATAAGGTAGCAGGCTTATCATCTATTTTCGATAATAATATATGTGCTATCATTACCATATCAGCTCCATTATCTATGGCTCTTTTAAAAGGAATTAGTTCAAATTTACTCAGACTTTCTATATCCTTTTTTATAATTGGTAACCCCATATGGGAATCAACACTGGTATCCCCATGACCTGGAAAGTGCTTTATAACCGGTATTATTCCTTTACTCTGTAGCCCTTTCATCTTAGATATTCCAAATTCACTGACAATTTTTTCATTCTTACCAAAGGCCCTATCTCCAATAACCTTATTTTCTTTATTACTAAATATGTCTATCACCGGTGCAAAATTTAGATTAAATCCATAGGATTTTATTTCTTGTCCTATTGCACTCCCTACATCATAAGCTAGGTCTTCATTGCCTCCATATCCTATTTCAATATTACTGGGAAAATTAATGATATCTTTCGGCATCCTATTAACCCTTCCCCCTTCTTGATCTACTGCTAAGAATAAGGGGATATTATTTTTATTTTCTTCTTTTATGCTATTTAATAAATCTACCAGTTGATCAGAGCTTTTTATATTCCTATTAAATAAAATAAGACCTCCTATATTATAATCTTTTATTAAAGTTTTTACTTTTTCGTCTACATTATAACTACTAAAACCAGCTATGATCATTTGTCCTATTTTCTCATCTAGTGTCATATTATCTAGCTTATTTTGTATTTTATCTTCAGTAATATTTCTATCTTCTTTTTGTTTATTCTCTATTTCTGTGGGTTTAGTAATGTTATCCTTTATTTTATTTAATTTATTATTTTCTCTATTACAACCTATCAATAGAAATACAATTATAATAATAAATATAGCTATCCTTTTCATATTATTTACAACCCCTATCTTTCCATATACTTTATGGTAAACGTGCTTTTAAACATTATAAATCAATTAACAAAGAAAATAATAAGATAGAAAATTTTCTATCTTATTATTTTAAATCCTTATTTTTATTATATCTTAAATTTAGAAACTATGTCTTTTAATTTTTTAGCACTACTTATATTTTCTTCTGTGCTTTGCTGTACATTGGAAACCTTTGACACCATGTTTCCAGTCCTACCTGCAATGTCTTCAACTCCACTTGCTCCCTCATTCACTGTATCAGAAACACCGTCTATGGATATGGTTATATTTTCAATCGAATTCTTAAGTTTTCCTGTGGTTTCATCAAAGGTTGTCATAAGGTTGTTAAAGTAATCTGCATCTCCATGATACTGTTTAGCTACTTCAATCAATGATCGGTAGTCTTTGTTTACATCGTTTTCTACAAAATCTAGTATTTCCTTAGAACTATTAACTAGATTTTTAACCAGTTGATTTACCATCTCAACCACCTGCTGTATATCTGTTATATTTTCCGAAGATTGTACTGCAAGCTTTCTAATCTCTTCTGCAACAACTGCAAAACCTTTACCACTTTCCCCTGCTCTAGCAGCTTCTATGGCAGCATTTAATGCAAGTAAATTTGTTCTTTCAGTAATTTCTAATATGTTATCTGCAAGGGTATTTATTTTTTCTACATCTTTAGCTTTATCTATTGCAACATCTAATTCAGCCTTTACATCATTGTAGACACTATTGGCCTTTTCAACAGAAGACATTGTATTATCTTTTAAGTCATTAGCCTTATTTTTTATTTCCAAAGATAATCTGGCCCCTTCTTCAGATTTTTGTCTAATAGATTTTACCTCTTTCTCAATTTCTATAGTTGATTCATTTATCTGCTGGGAAGATGCTGAAGTTTCCTCCATTCCAGCAAGTAACTGTCCTGTTATTTCCGATGTTTCCTTTGCATCAGTATTCAAATCATCTGTCAATTTATTAACATTAGCTGCATTCACCTCTATATTATCAGATGTGTCAGTCAATTGCACAACAAACTGATATAGATTATCTCTAAGTTTAGTTACAGCCCTTGATATGGTTCCAATCTCACTTTTAGAATTATTTAAATAATCATACTCTCCATTATCCGTTAATTGGAAACTTGCAGTTTTATTAATAAGTTCAGTTAATTTATCTAAAGGTTTTGAAATAGACCTTCCAACAAATAATCCTATCAATATAGTAATTATAATACCTACCCCTATCACAATTACAAGAGTTTTAATCATACTATTTATAAGGGAATATACTTCCCTTTTAGGAACTGTTAACATAACTATCCAACCATTTGACATTTTTGTATATCCCATTAGTTTCTCTTTATCCTTTAAACTATACTCTATAATCCCAGCTTCTTTTTTATCGATTTTATCGGCTATAGAGCTTAATTTTCCCTTTTCCACATTTCTAAGATTTGGTTTCTTTTCTTCTTTATTTTCTTCTTTAGCCTTTTCTTCATCTTTTTTTTCTTCATTATCATCTAAAGGTGCATATTCCTGATGTATTAGAAAATCATATTTACTATTTAACAAAGAAGCATATCCACTATCATATATTTTTAAGCCCTTTATCTTTTCTTTTAAATCAGAACAACTAACATCTATTCCTACCCCACCTATTAGTTTTCCATCTACATAAATAGGCTCTGTATATGATACCATGTATATATTGTGGGTTGAGTCCTTATAGGGGTCTGTCCAAATCCCCCCCTCTGTATCTATAGCTTCTTTATAAGGAAAAATTGCAGCATCATAGTCTTTTTTATCATAATAAACTGCATTTATTAACTCAAACTTCCTTTTATCATCGTCTTTAGAGTCAGCAAAATAAGCATCATAACCAGTCCCTGCTAATTTAGGATTTAATACGAAGTAAACCCCCTGTATAAGCTCTGAATCATTGCCAAAATCAGAAAGTATACTTAAGATACTCCTACTATGTTCTTCATCTATATATTTTTTAGGACTTTCTTTTAACTTCTGCAAATCTGTAATATTACCTATGGTTCTACCTAAAGAACCTACTGTCATTTCTAATGATTTAAAATCCTTATCTAAATCATTTTTATATCTTTCCACCATATTTATCAATTTATCCTTTGATTCAGACCTTATGTACCTTGAAGATTGATATAAACTTATACCACCTATACTAGCTGATAATAATAAACAACATAATATAATTACTAAAGTTATTTTGTATCCTATTTTTCTCATGTTCTCCCTCCAATGTCAATATACTTAAGTCGAAAAATATATTTTTATGTCATGGTATCCTCCTCTCCATTATGCCTTTTCTTACCAAATAGTACTATTGTACTATATTTATCGACACATTCTATGTATTTTTTAGCAATTTCTATCCTTTTTTAGAATAGGAACTTTAAATACACCCGTATTTTTTTCTTTCTTTATATAATAAAACTATAGAATAATTTAATCATTAACATATATAATTTATAATTCATATAATATACTACAAAAGATAAGTATATTAAAGTTCCAGAAAGGGGGCTATTTTATGGCTGAAGCAACAGGTGGAGCTTTAGGATGTGGAGGAGTAGATAGTAGCTTATTATTCTTTTTCTTGCTATTAGTAATCCTATTCTGCTACCCTTACTATGGTTTTGGATGCTAATATATAATATAAAAAATCCAGGGTTGATATCAACCTTGGATTTTTTTATATTATATATCAGATAAGGGCACTATTTAATATTTTTGTTTATATATCTTAACACTTCATCTCCACCGGATAAATCTAAAACATTTAATGCATGCTCTTCCATAGATTTTTTATCTAAACTAGTGATACTATCTCTTACCTTTAATACTGAAGAAGGACTTACACTAAATTCATCTAAGCCAAGCCCCAAAAGAATAGGCACAAGCTTCGTATCACCTGCAACTTCTCCACACATCCCTACCCATATATTATTTTTATGTCCATTCTCAATAATCATCTTAATAAGCCTCAAAAGGGCTGGATGATATTGACAGTACAGTGGGGATATCCTCTCATTTAATCTATCCACTGCAACGGTATATTGTAATAGATCATTGGTTCCTATACTAAAGAAATCTACTTCCTTGGCTAGTTTGTCAGAAATTAGAGCTGCCGATGGTATTTCAATCATTATGCCTACTTCTATATTTTTATTATAATTTATATTTCCCTTACTAAGTTCATTTATAGCTTCCTCTAAAATCTTTTTAGCACTTCTTATTTCACCAACACTTGAAATCATAGGGAACATTATTTTAATATTCCCATGGGCGCTTGCCCTAAGTATAGCCTTTAATTGAGTTTTAAAAATATCCCTATTTTCTAAGCAGTAACGTATTGCTCTAAATCCTAAAAAAGGATTATCTTCTTTAGGTAAATTTAAATAGGGTATTTCCTTATCTCCACCTATATCTAGAGTTCGTATTATTACAGGCTTCCCTTCCATTTTCTCTGCAACAAGTCTATATTTATCATATTGTTCTTCCTCCGTTGGTAGACTATGTCTATTCATATATATAAACTCTGTTCTAAATAGTCCTATTCCTTCACCATCATTTCCTATAACATAATCTAAATCATCTATAGATCCAATATTACAGCCTATACTAACTTGAAATCCATCCTTTGAAACTGATTTAGTACCTATTAGGTTTTTAATCTTTTTTCTATACTTTTCATATTCTATCTTTCTTTTCTCATACATATCTATTATTCTTTTTTCTGGATTTATATGAAACTCTCCAGTTTCTCCATCCATAGCTATAATGTCTTCATTTTCTAAATCTCTTAAAATTTTTCCTACTCCCACTATAGCTGGAATATTAATATTTCTAGACATAATAGCTGTATGGGATGTTTTTCCACCTATTTCTGTAATAAAACCCCTAACTCTGTCTTTAGGTATGTTAATAGTTTCTGATGGTGTTAAATCTTTGGCGATAATAATAGCTCCTTCTTCTATTTCATTAAAGTCTACCCCTCTTTTTCCCAATAGATTTCTTACTAATCTATTTGATACATCTTTAAAATCTGCCTTTCTCTCTTTAATATAATCATTATCCAAATTGCCTAATAAGTCCATAAAGAACTCTATAACTTCTTTTATTGCCCACTCTGAATTTATATAATTCATCTCTATTTTCTCTTCAACTTGACCTATAAACTCAGGGTCTTCTAATATTAATTTATGGGATTTAAATATATTAGCTTCTTCTTTTCCAATATCCTTCTTTGTCTTTTCTATTAATTCTTCAATTTGACTTTTAGAATTACATAATCCCTTATGAAATCTTTTGATTTCTTCATTTACATTATCTATGTTATATTTTTTAATATCAATATCATCTTTTTTTATATATGCTTTACCAATACTTATTCCCGGTGATGCTCCTATACCCTTCATAAAATTCATCCTTCCTATGTTAATACTACAACATATATCCTGCCTCTTTATCAACTATAACTGTAACATCTGGATGCAATTGTAAAACAGATGCAGGTAGTTTAGGGGTTATCTTTCCATAAATCATTTCATATATAACCTTACCCTTTTCTTCTCCACTTGCTAATAATATTATCTTTTTTGAATGCATTATGGTTTTTATTCCCATACTTATAGCCATTTTAGGTACTTCCTCTATAGAGCTGAAAAATCTGGAGTTAGAATCTATAGTTTCTTTATCTAATTTCACCAAGTGTGTTAATGCCTCAAATTTCAAATCAGGCTCATTAAATCCTATATGGCCATTTTTCCCTATACCTAAAAGTTGAAGATCTATACCTCCAGATTTTTTTATTTTATTTTCATATCCATGACATTCCCTCTGAATATCATCTGTTTTTCCATTGGGTATATTAATATTATTTTTAGATATATCTATATAATTAAATAACTTATCATACATAAAGTAAGAATAACTTTGTTTATCCCCTTTATCTAATCCATAATATTCATCAAGATTGAATGTTATAATATCTTTAAAGCTAATAATACCTTCGTTGTACATCCGTACCAACTCTCTATAAGTTCCAATGGGAGTAGAACCTGTGGCAAGTCCCAAAACACTCTCGGGATTTAATATAACCTGACTAGCTATAATACTTGCAGCCTTTTTACTTAGTTTATCATAGTCTTTAGCCCTTATAATTCTCATCTTATCTCTCCTCTCTAAAGGAAGAAATATTAGGATAATCTCCCCTTAAAGTTTAAACTATCATAAAAACTCTTATATTTATAGATTTTCTTATTTGAATTTAAATTTTTGCCATGGTTTAATATAATCCAATAAGTATAGTTCTTCTTTAGATATTCTTCCCACTACATTGGTTCTACCACTATTTTTCATACCCTTTAAAGCTATCTGTAATTCCCCTTTATATCTTTTATAAAGGGAGCTTTCTATTAAAATATCTCCCCTTTTAATATCAATGGGATTAAATATGGGAAAATTATGTTCTTCATATTTAACTCTACTTTGTGTGGACCTTATCATATATTCAGATATATCTCCCCTATTAAAATGTAACTCTTCCAGTACTATTTTCCTTTCTATATCAGAAATTTTATCAACTAATTCCACATTAAATTCAATCATATCTTTGTTTAACTCTCCTAATTTATGAAGTTCTTCCTCTGACGCAAAACAATTAGCTATAATAACATCATCTATTAATCCTGTATTAAATAAATCTTTAGCTTGAACCTCTATGGGTAAGTTTCTATGTTCCTCTAGTGTACATAAGCCTTCATTTACTGGCCAAGGACCGAAGCTAGCATTCCTTGAGGATATAAAAGCCGCTGTCCTTATATTTTCTTTTTTAAAACTCTCTGAACACTTTATAAAATGATCCCTTGATATTCCTGTATAGACATGGGGATAAAAGTTATGACTCCCTATTAGATTTTCTGTTTTAGGTCTATAGGACAATATATTTTCTAAATATTTAGTTCCACCACTCATATTAATCTCTATCTTTAAATCATATGGATTAAATGTCATTATACTCTCTTCATTACCTGTAAATCCTAAATCCAATCTTATACCATATAGCCCTATTCCTTTGAAAAAACTTAAATCTTTATAGTTTATATCTAAATCTTTAAAGACATCTGGACTAACATCTGCTATTATATCCATCCCTAATTTTTTCCCATAATCTACAATTTCTTTAAACTCATTTATTATCTTTTTTTTATCTCCCTTTACAGATAGTAAACAGGTAAAAACCCTTGTAAACCCATTTTTAGCTGCAAGAGATAGATAATCTTTATTCTCCTTTAAACTTGCATTTTCTGGATATATTGAAATTCCCAATTGTTTCATTTTATTATTCCCCCGATTTTATTTAAACTGTGGTAAATAGTATTTATTAGCCAATATAATATCATCAAATATTTTTTTAGCCACTGTAAAGGACGGAACTAAAGGATTAGTTGATAATCCTAGAACCCCTTTATTGTAATCTCCAAAGACTGCCGATTCCACTGTTAATAACTCATAACTTTTTACTACTTCAACTAAACCCTTTATTCTATTTGACATCCTTCCTACAGATATAGGTTTAGCCCCACTTTTATTTATTAAACAGTTTATTTCCACTACAATGTCCTCAGATAAATTTGATATGGCCCCTTCATTTTTAACATTTACCGTATGTATTTCATCTTTGTCATTATATATAGCACTTATAAGTGATATTGCAGCATCTGAATAATAGGAACCACCTCTCTTTTCCAATTCCTTGGGTTTTGTGTCGAGATTGGACTCTTTATATCTTTCAAAAAGTTTTTTCTCAATATCCATAACCTGTTTTGCCCTTGTACCAATTGTATCACTATTTTCTTTCTCTTCTTTTAATATTTCATCTGTCATATAATAATACTTATGATATGGACAAGGGATCATTTCTAAGGATTTTATAAGCTTACTATCCCATTTAAGATCAGGAATATTTCTCATAGTGAAAGATTCTCCTTCAGATATAATATCTAATACCTTGTTAGTAACATCTCGACCTTTAAGGTATACTTTGTTTCCATATACCATATGATTAAGGCCTAAAAAATCTATTTTAATGTTATTGCTATTGGCATCTAAAATTTTTGAAATATTATTTTTCATAGTTATAGGTACATTACATAACCCAATAGTTTTTACATTTGTATGTTTTAATACTGCCTCTGTTATAATACCTGCTGGATTAGTAAAATTAATGAGCCAAGCATTACTAGCTAATTCTTCTATATCATTACATATATCTAAAATAACGGGAATAGTCCTTAATGCCTTGGCAAATCCCCCTGGTCCCGTTGTCTCTTGACCTATAACATCATATTTAAGGGGCAATTTTTCATCTAAACTTCTAGCCTTTAATCCACCCACCCTAAATTGTGTTATAACAAAATCAGCATACTTTATGGCTTCTCTTCTATTTAGAGTGGTGTAAACTTTTATGTCTAGTTTAGCTCTTTTTATCATTCTTTTAGTTAAATCCCCTATTATATCTAATTTTTCTTTACCTGCCTGTATATCTACTAGCCAAATACTTTCCACTGGCAGCTCACTAGATCGTTTTATGATTCCATCTATTAATTCAGGAGTATAACTACTGCCTCCACCTATTACAGCTATTTTTAACCCACTCAAACTATTTCCTCCTTATTAAATAACAGAATAGGCAAAGGGCCTATTCTGTTATTTTTTTATATAATTCCACTATCTCCATAGCCAAATCCTTAATGGTAATTGCATTCATCAGGTGATCCTGAGCATGTATCAGTAACAATGATGTCTCCACTTTGCCTCCATCAGCTTCATTCTGAATTAATTTTGTCTGCTCTTTATGGGCTAGTTTTAAATCTTCTTCTCCACTTTCTATTGAATTCTTTAGCTTATCTATTTCTCCTTTTTTAGCATGCTGTATAGCCTCCATAAAAGAACTTTTAGCATTACCACTATAGGTTATTATTTTAAAAATTATTTGTTCAAGTTCCATAATATCTCTCCTGTCATTTTCTATTCTATGCTTCTTCTTTAGCCTTTTTCCTTTCTGATCTTTCAGATAAAACTATGAATGGGAAATAGCACAATACAGCTATCCCTAGGTTAAATAACTGTAGTACTATTCCTCGCCATGATGCCACAGCTAGATATCCTCCTAGTATTGGTGGTGTGGTCCATGGAACCATGGCGATTGTACGGGGTACTAGTCCCGATGCTATTGCCCCATAGGATATTATTGTCAGTACAACGGGTATAAATATAAATGGAATTATAAACATTGGATTTAATACTATGGGAAGACCAAACATTACAGGTTCATTTATATTAAATATCCCCGGTGCAAATCCCAGATTCGCTGTACTTAATAAACGTTTACTTCTATATTTCTTTCTTAATGATGCTATGTATATGGCTATTAGTAAAGATATAGTAGTTCCAGATCCACCCATATACACAAATACATCAAAGAATGGCTTTGTAACAATATTAGGAATGTCTATACCTGATTGTAATGCTGCCATATTAGCCTCTAATGCTGGTAAGTATACACTTTGCATTATTGGTTCTAGTATGTTTGAACCATGAAGTCCAAAGAACCATAATAAGTGATTTGAAAATGCTATAGTTATGGCAGACCAAATTGATTGACCTAGGTTTGATAAAGGTCCTTGTATAGCTTCAAATATGGCTTGATGAATATTAGCTATTCCAGCTGCAACGGTTCCTATTCTAATAAACGAAAATACAGCTATTGTTATCATACCTGGAAGCAATGCTGCAAATGATTTAGCCACTGCCGGTGGTACTCCACTGGGCATCTTTATGTTTAATTTCTTATTCCCTAATAATCTAGTGAATATCTCAGTAGAAATTATTGCAACTATAATAGATACAAATAAACCTTGGGCCCCAGTCCATGCATAGGGTATAGCCCAAGCCCCTTCAGCCCCTGCAGTTATTGTCATAAGTGATGCAAAACTAACTATTCCTGCTGCCAATGGATCTGAATCATATGATTTTGCTAAACTATAAGCTATTGTAAATATAATTAATAATGACGTTACCGCAAAGGTACCATTCCATATGTTGCCACCAAAACTAGTCCATTTGTCAGTAAATATTTTTTGCATAAAATTTTGATAAGCTTCATTCGGAAAATTATTAACAAGAACAGCCAAAGACCCTGCTATGATTAATGGCATAATAGTAACAAATCCATCTCTAACTGCTACTAAATGTCTTTGGGAACCAATTCTTCCTGCAACAGGAACAAATTTTTCCTCTAAAAACTTTATAATCTTTTCCACAATAAATCCCCCTCATTTAACAACTAATTTTAACTATTGTTCTCAATTAATTTTAAAGCTTGGTTTAAAACTGCTTCCCCATTCATAGTGCCATAATTTATACTATCGATTACAGCTACTGGTACCCCCTTTGGTTCTAACCTTTTTTTCATTTTAGAAAGTAAATATCTTACTTGAGGACCTAATAATAATACTTCAATATCATCTTCATATTTTTTTGCATCAGCCTCTGCAACTGCAAAGACCTTAACATTTACTTCCCTCTTAGCCGCTGCTGATTGCATCTTAGTTACTAATAAACTAGTTGACATTCCTGCTGAACAAACTAACATTATTTGTTTCACAATCCCACTCCTCCCTTAAATAATCTATAATATAAACTAACTTTATATAAAAACCCCCTCCTTTCAGTTAAAATATGAATATATAAATAAAACTTTATTCATTAACAAGTTGATTAACAAATAAATCTTCTAAATCATAAATTGCTTCCACTTCATCTTCCCCCTCGGTAATTATTACTAGTTCATCCCCTTTATCTGCTCCTATACTTAAAACCCCCATTATACTTTTACAATTAATGGTTTTATCTCCTTTCTTTATAGATATATTAGAAGAATATTTATTGGCAGTATTAACTACTAAACTGGCTGGCCTTGCATGTAAGCCTGATACACTATTTACTTTTACATTTATTTTTTTCATACAAATACCTCCCTTACACTTTATATAATTGCAATATGTATGCCAACTTTGAAAGAGTATATTATTTTGATTATAAATTATAATTTGAATAACAACAGTGCCTTTATCGCTTCTTTGTTATGTGCAAGGTGCAGAGAGCAGGGAATTGATGAACCCCTAAATTTATGTAGTGCTTCAATATATTGAAGCACTTAGGTCTTCTTCTAGAAGACCTATTATACAAAAGACTATATTTTTCAATAAGCTGTGGAATTACCAATCCCCCAGCAACTAAATTTTATTATTGTTATATATTATATAGCCTTAAAGGCATCCTGAATATATTCAGGCCCTACATAAAAAATAAATAGTGTGTATTTTAAAATACACACTATTTACACTAATTACACACTTTGATTCAATTGTTTAAATTATTTTCTATAAACATCTTACATAAATATGCCAGTTCATTATTTTTAATAGAAACTTTATAATAATCCTCTAAATCTTTTATAGTTTCTTTTATAAGGGATAATTCCCTATTATATTGAGAACTAAATTCTTGAAGATTTTTAAAAATAGATGTTTCCTCTCCTTTTTTTAGCTTATCAATTAAAAAGCTCATATGTAATATTATACCTAGTTTTACTTCATCCTTTACTTTTACCTTTAGTTTTTCTTCTATATTATCTATAACTATCCTTAACTTATTTATAATCTCCATTCCATCAATTAACGATAGATGCTCTGTCAAAGAGTTGCCGATTTCTTCTAACCTTCCCTCTCTATTTATGATATCTTTTAATACTTCAATCCCACTTCCCACTAATATATCTACTGCTGAAATAAAGGGTATGTCTTCTATATGAATTTCTACAGTTCCCACTATAGCAAGAATTCTATTGTCTTTTTTATAATTATTTATTTTATTTATAAATTCCCTTCTACTTAAAATATCTAGTGTTATAATTTTTACGTTTTTTGAACTAGATATTTCCTTCTTAATAATTTCTTTTAACTTTTCAGAAGCCCCCTCTCCAGTAAAACAAGCTGATATAATAATATTTTCTTTAGCCTTAGTATTTTTTATTTCCTCATATGTGGATGTTTTTATATCAATACAGGATTTATATATTTCATTAAGTTCCCTTCCTAATATAGACTTCCTACAAGCCTCAATTACTGTAGCTGTGCTAACCATATCTATGGTTTTAACCACTTTACCCGTTTCTTCATAAATCATATTGCCAAAATTAGTTAGAGACCCCATATCAACCAACAATAATATTCCTTTATTATTGTCTAATTCTACTACCTTTTTCTTTACAATTTCATACATTGTTTCTGTTTTCATACTAAGGGGCATATCAAATGAAATAGCATGGGTAGTTCCAACTAAATTATTTGCTACATTAGTCATACTGGTAGCCGTACTATCTCCATGCATAACTACTATAACATTAACCCTCTCATCGGTTTTAGAATCTATCCTATAGGGATTCGATGATAAAAACATGGCTAAGTAACCAATCTCATCTAATGGAGTCTCTATATTAAATATTTTGTCTATTTCTTTTGTTATCTCCATAGCGATAAAGAACTCATTCGTATAATTTACTCGAATAAAATTTAACTTTGGATGATATATTTTATCTCCATTCTTAATTCTTTGTATACTTCTTTGAAGATGCAAAGCTAATCCAAAGTATATTTTTTCATCGTATTCTTTATTTAACTTATCACCTGCATATTTTAATAATTTTTCTACTAAATCTATTATTTTCTCATCTACAACTTTAACTATTTCATCTTTTCTAAATCTATTGGGTAAGTTATTTATATATTTTCTAAAGTAATTTTCAATATCTACATTTAGAATATCATTAATTTGATTTTCTTCCATACCAGAGCTTTTTAAACTTTCTAACTTTTGTTCTATTAAATCATAGAAATACTCTCCATCTTTATAATTATCTTTTCTTAATAAGTTACTCTTTTCTTTATAATAAAATTTAAAAACTTCTTGATTACTTCCTATTATTTTGTCTATATCTTTTCTATAGTGTTTAATACTCATTAATCCCTTTTTAACATGGGAAGGTATATCCAACTGGGTTATTAATATATATTCTTGCCTATTAGACTTATAAGCTAGAAAAGCCTTGGCACAGGATAGCTGTATATCACTTTGTAGCTGTCCAATATTATTTGGACAATTATATAATAATAATGATATTAATGAATTTCTATTTATGTATATACTATTTCCTACCCTTTTTGATTCTTCCTTTATAAAGAATTTTATAATATTATACCTTTCATTAATACTCCTCTCCCTCAATGGGGGTAATGTTATAGTCATTGGAATTCTTCTTGTAAATGTTTTCAATAAATATGACTCTGGCTTTTCTGTTGTGGCGGCTATTATATGCACATCTACATTAACAACTTTCTCTGTTTCTCCAAGGGGTCTATAATATCCTTTATCTATATAAAGAAATAACATTTCTTGACCTTGGTGAGATAGTCTATGGATTTCATCTAAAAATAATATGCCTCCGTGGGCCTTTTTCATTAATCCTTCTTTGTCCTTATCAGCTCCTGTATATGCCCCCTTTTTCACACCAAAAATTTGTCCTATTAAAAGTTGAGGATTATCGGTATAATCGGCACAATTAAATCTAATAAAGGGAGACCCTTCACTTATAACCCCAGATTTTTTTGAAAATAAATACATCATTTCTGCAAACATAGATTTCCCCACACCGGTTTCACCTAAAATTAATGTATGTAGCCCCTTAGGTGGATAAAGAATAGCTGCCTTGGCCTGCTGAATAGGTATATGGAGACTTTCATTATCTTCAACCAATTTCTCTAATGTATGCTCTATTTTTTCATCTTTCCTTTCTTCTCTTCTTACTATATTTTTCTTTGTTTTATAAAGTACAGGTCTCCCTTTTATTTTTTCTACTACTCCTTCTTTATATAATGTGTTTAGGTATCTACTAATATTAGATCTATCAATGCATAGTTTCTTCCCTATTTCCTTTGCTGATATTCCCCTTTTAAATTCTTTTTCCATCATTACTAACACTTCATATACTTCCTCTTTCTTCTTCATTGTGTCCCCCCTAAGTAATGATCATCTGTTTAAGTATTCTATAATTTCTTTGATATTCCTTTTTTATTAAAGGGAAAGAACTATAATTTTCCTTTACTCCATTTAGGTTAAGTTATAATATTTATAATAAGCTAATATACTATTTTGTTATCAAAAACATCAATAAGTCCTACGTTCCTAATTCTTTGATATAATTCTTCTTTATCCGTTGTATATAGTCCTCTGCTTTTCATTCTTTCAAAATAATCCGCCCCTGCAAACGTAAATTTCATTTTGTCTCCATCTTTACCATTCATAATTTTATTAGAATAGGATATCATATCTCCTATTACTGTGGTACTGGGCAGTTTCAGTAAAGATGTGCCAATAGATTTTCTTACTCCATTATATCCCGCCAAATACCCCGTTGTTATAGCTTCTGTATGACCTATATAAAAACCACTTTTTTCCCCTGCAACAAATAAATTATCTACTCCTATTACTTTCATAAAGTCATCCCTAGGTGCAGCAGAAAAATGTCTTATGGAGTTTCCTATCCCTGCCGAGTAAGGGTCTTTAAATCTAACCCTTTCAAAACCTTTAATTTTCCTCAACTTATCCAAGGGATAGAAGGGTGCCATTACTTTTCCCTCACCAGTATCAATAACAATAATATTTTTACTGAAATCATCTATGGCATACTGTCTACAAACTTTTATATCTAATTTTTTACTATTTATTTCTTTCTTAGGAAGTGGAACTATTAAAACTCCATCTTTATTTAACTTTTTTTGTAAGTCATCACTTAAAGTTTTCTTTAGTATTTTTATTGAGCCACTAAATGAACCATATGTTCCATCCTTCCTTTTTCCTACCATATCTTTAATTCCCAACTTTTCAGTAATACTAACCCTACCTCCATATGTAGGACATCTTAATACACACATTACACATCCATTACCATATTTATAACAATTTGATATTGGTCCTGTAGATCCCGTGGTTTCGATAAAACTATCTCCATAAATCCTTTTTTTATTATCTAAAATTATGTAGTTTATTCTATCATCTTTAATGTCAGCATCTACAGCCTTTGTTTCAAATAGTATATCTATACCCATTTCTGATAATTTTGACCTCACAGCACTTTCCACATAGTCTATATCATATGTACTGGCATGTTTATGTCCTGGGAAATTTATTTCCTTATGTCTAGCATACTTATCTGTTATTTCAAATAACTCCCTTCCCCCTAACAATATACATTCTTCAGTAGCCGTATATCTACCATTATTCCTCATTACTCCCCCTACATTACCAAGTCCCAATAATAGATCTGTTCTTTCTATTAATGTAACCTCTGCTCCAGCTTTCTTGGCGCTTATTGCCGCTGCACATCCGGCCCATCCACCACCTATAACCACGATCTTAGCCATTTTAAAGTCTCCTTTCTTTTTTTGCTCTATAAGATACATATTAATATTTAGCTTTGTCCTATGACTTTTATAAGGAGTTTATATACCCTCTATGGCAAAACCAGCATCCCTTTTTCTTTTAAAGTTTATAAAATAACATATCAAAAACAGTAAAAAACTATCTACCTCATGAGGTAGATAGTTTTTTACTGTTTTTGTACTTATTTTGCTAATTCATGTATGGCAGCTGCATATATCTTAGCCGTTTCAATTAGTTTTTCTATTTCCACATATTCATTCGCTTGATGTTCCACTTTTTCTTGTCCAGGGAATATTGGTCCAAATGCAACACAGTTATCCATAGAGCGGGCATATGTACCTCCTCCTGTTGATATGGGTTCAGAATTTAGTCCAGTTTCCTTTTCATAAACTTTTCTTAATGTTTTTATTAAAAAATGGTCCTTTGGAACATATAATGAATCTAGATAGTCAAACTCTTTATACTCTAGATTATATTTCTTTGCCTTTTCTTTTAAATCACCAACAACTTTTTCTTTATCTTTGGTTACTGGTATCCTTATATCCACCGATATTTCATCGCCATTATTTGTTACATTTATTTTTCCAATATTAATTGTTATTTTTCCTGATGGTTCGTCTTCACAATTTCCAAATATGTTTTTCCCATTATAATCTTCTCCTATAACTTCTGCAATAAATCTCACTGCATCTGATTTAACTCCCATATTATTAAGTGCAATGCATAATCTACTTATTGCATTTATTCCATGATTGGGTTTAGATGCATGGGCTCCCTTTCCATATACAATTATTGATTTATTCTCTTTTTTATAATCAAAACCTAGATTTTTAAGTTCGACTTCAAGTTCATCTAGTTTTATATCATCATAAATTATCCTATCGGGAACAGCATTAAAGGCATTTCCACCTTTTAATGTTATTTCACTGTTATTACTTGATTTTAAATGTAGTTGTAACAAACCTTTTTCTGCATAAATCATGGGAAAATCTGAATCGGGAGTAAAACCAAAACTAGGTACTTCTTCATTTTCCATGTATTTAGTTATTCCCCCCCAAAGATTTTCTTCATCGGTTCCAAATATAAATCTTATCCTTTTGTTTGGTTTAAAACCTGTATTAAGTAATGCCTTTACGGCATATATACATGCTAACATAGGTCCTTTATCATCTTGGGTTCCTCTGCCATACATCCTTCCATCTTCTATTACTGCTCCAAAGGGAGGATAGTTCCAGTTATCTTCTTCTCCTGCAGGAACCACATCTAAATGGCCTAATATAGCTAACATTTCATCCCCTTCACCTGTTTCAGCATATCCGTAATAGCCATCTCCATAATATGTAGTAAAACCTAGGTTCTTGCAAATATCTAGTGTTTTTACAAGGGACTTATCTATCTCTTCTCCGAAGGGATAATTTTCATTACCTTCAGCCTTTACACTGGGAATTTTTACAACCTCGGCTAAAGAACTTAATAATTGATCCTTCATATTGTCTATTTTGTTTTTATAATCCATAATAAACCTCCTATTAATAAAATAGTTATATATACTTATTCTTTACCCTTTCCTACTTCCTTAAACTTTTCTGCAATGTTTTTTAGATTATTGATATAATCACTAGCTAATGGGTCTAATTTTACTGTTTCCCCATTTATTTCATTAGCTATGATTTTAGCTTGACTATCATCAAATTCAGCTTGATAGAAAACAAATTTAATATTATTTGTTTTGGCTATATTTATAATATCCTTCAATCTTTTAGCAGTGGCTTCTTTGCCTTCATCCTCTATAACTAACATGTTTAATCCATAATCATCTGCAAAATATCCAAATGATGGATGATATGCAATGATGGTCTTTTTCTTTACACCTTTAAGTGTACCTTTAATTTCTTGATCCACACCTTTTAGCTTATCTATGTACTCATTAGCATTTTTTTCATAAGTAGCTCTATTATCAGAATCTAATTTAATCAATTCATCTCTAATAACTTCAATCATAACCTGAACCCGTTTCGGAGATAACCATATATGGGGGTCTCTTCCTTTATGATCGTGGTCATGATCATCATCATGATCTTCGCTAGTACCTTCACCTTCAATATAACGATCTGGGTATTTTTTAGATACCTTCTCCTCAAGCGCTATCACTTTTAAATTCTTATTTAAATCCTTTATCTTAGGCAATATATTTGCCTTTTCAGTAGGCACACCTATTGAAAAATATAATGACGCATCACTAAAATCTTTTATTTCCTTTGGTGTTGGTTGATAATTTGCAGGGCTATTTCCAGGGGGGATCATAGTAACTACATTTACTAAGTCTCCACCTACCGCTTTAACAAATGTTTTCTGGGGAACTATAGATACTGCTATTGTTGGTCTCTTTTGTTCTTGTTCATTTACCACATCTTCATTACATCCTACAAATGAAATCAATATTATTAATGTAATTATCATTATCTTAGTTTTTTTCATAGTTTCCTCCCATTAGTTTTCTTTTCTATTTTATTGTATCAATTAAAAATAATTAGTCAATATATGTATATATAACGATTATTTCCTTATATCCCTTTTCTATTCAGCATATTTACTCTATGTATGTATTATATACCCATATATTATTTTTTAATAGACTTATGATGAAAATAGTAATTATATTGTACATAATTATAAGGGCTAGATATATCTAGCCCATTAATTTATTAAATATTTTCTAATAAACTTAAATACCTCTAAATATTAATTATTTTTGTAGTTTTTTATAGATTAAGTAGGAATATAAAAATAATCCCACTATTAATAATATAACTAATACTGATGTTATTAAGGAATAAATAACACTATTTATAAATATACCTACTATAAAGACTAATCCTAACACTATAAATCCAAACCCTCCAACTCTATGGGTTTTCTTCCAAACTCTTTCATTTGCTAAAGTCCAGGGAGTCTTTATTCCTACAAAATAATTATGTCTAAACTGCCCCATGTAATTACCTATAACTATAAATAATATACCAACTACTAGTTTTACTATCAAACCAATATTCAAGTCATATCCTAGGGCGATAAACACAGATATCCAATGAATTATGATAAGTACAACTATAGTAATTAGTTTTATAATCTTATAAGCGTTACCATGTTTCTCATAAGAGTCCCTCTTTGGATCAATCTTAGGAATTACTAAAAACATAGTATACAATACTATAGGTAATGCTGCTGTTATAAAAACAAACCATTTACCAGCATAGTCATCTACTTCCCCTTTAAAATTCCAGTGTATTGCTATAGTATCTGGTAAATATTTATAAACTATAGCAGTGGCTATCAAAGACAATATTGATAATATTAGTATACCTTTATTCTTCTTCACTTCCATCTCCCCTTTCCATAAAATCAAATGTCCATTTTATTATTTGTTGAAATGCTGTAGTATTAATAGAATATATAACATTCTGACCTTTCTTTTCCCTTAATACTAATTCAGCATTAGTTAAAATATTTAAATGATGACTTATTGATGGTTTACTTATTTCAAAATAATCTGCTATTTCTCCTGCAGTTAAATCCTTATCATTCAGTAGTTGTAACATTTTTCTTCTATTTGGATCTGCTAGAGCTTTAAATGCTTTATTCAATTAATTCATCTCCTCCTTTTTAGACATTTAGATAATTGTCTAATTATTTAAATGTATGATACCACCCCATCTTTTTAATGTCAAGTCTATGGGTAAAAATCCATTTATATTTATAATTACAAAGTAGTATGAAGATATTTTATGGTGGTTATTAGGTATGGGCAGAGTGTAAGGTACAGGGATTTGGTAATAAAAAAGTTTTTGTGCTGACTCCAGTGTAAATAGTTTCTACATAGACATTATAAAATAGCTGAGGGATTACAACCTCCCCCAGCCAATTATAATTTAACTATTTAAATCTATTTTCTTTATTATATTTCCTTCTAAATCCTTAATTTCAAATATATCATTATCAAGTATTCCATATGAATTTGGATTATTCTCCTTTGGTAATGTTATGGATCCAGGATTGATAATGTATATATTCTCTAGTTTTTTAGCCACTGGAATATGGGTATGCCCATGGATTAATACATCTCCTTCGGACAAATTAGGTAGATTATCTTTATTGTATATATGACCATGGGTTAAAAATAACCTTCTACTGTTATGTAATATTATTGAGTAATCTCCCATCATTGGATAATCAATAACCATTTGATCAACTTCACTATCACAATTTCCCCTAACTGCAATTATTTTATCCTTATGTTGATTAAGCAAAAGAGCCACTTCTTTAGGATTATATTCCTTTGGTAATGGATTTCTAGGGCCATGATATAGGGCATCTCCCAGTAGAACTATATAATCACAATCCTCTTCTTTAAACTTCTCTAAGGCTTCATTTAAATAATATATAGACCCATGAATATCTGATATAAAAAATAGTTTCAAACTTATCATTCCTTTCCTCTCTATAATAAATAACATATATATTGTATCTATTATAGAAAATTTCTACAACAGTAATTCAGCAATTTGTACTGTATTTGTTGCAGCTCCTTTTCTTATATTGTCAGCACAAATCCATAAATTTAGACCCTTATCTAGGCTAAAATCCCGTCTTATACGTCCTACATATATATCATCCTTCCCTTCTATTTTTAATGGTGTAGGATATTTGTTTTCTTTAATATTATCCATTAACTTTATCCCCTCCACGTTATCAAGTAAATTATATACCTCTGTTAATTCAAACTGATTTCTAAGTTCTATATTTGTAGATACACAATGTCCATATTTCACGGGCATCCTTACAGCTGTTGCTGTTACCTTTAAGTCATAGTTATTAAGTATCTTTTTTGTTTCTTCTACCATCTTTATCTCTTCTTTTGTATATCCATTATCCATAAATACATCAATATGGGGAATACAATTATATGCTATGGGATGAGGATAAGTTTTATTGGGTATTCCTTCAATCCCCCTTTCTAAATCACTAATTCCATTAACTCCTGATCCTGATACCGATTGATATGTGGAATATACAACCCTTTCTATTCCGTACTTATCATCTAATACTTTAAGGGGTACAACCACTTGTATTGTTGAGCAATTAGGATTAGCTATGATCCCATTATGCTTTTTTATCTCTTCCCTATTAACTTCTGGTACGATTAAAGGAACATTTTTATCCATCCTCCAAGCACTACTATTATCTACAACTATTGCTCCATTATCTCTAGCTATAGGAGCATATTTTTTACTTATTTCTCCCCCTGCCGAGAACAATGCTATATCTATGTTATAATTAAAAGATTTTTCATCTAACTTCTCAACACTATAATATTTATCTCTAAACTTTATCTTCTCTCCACTGGATTTTTCTGAAGCAAATAGATAAAGATTTTTTATTGGAAACTTCCTTTCTTCTAATATTTCTAGAAAAGTTCTTCCAACCATTCCAGTAGCTCCAACTATAGCTAAATTAACTGACACAAAAATCCCTCCTTAAAGATTGAAAGTTTTTACAAATTCATTTACTATTTTAAATTTATATTCTTTTTTTATAATATAGGATAGGCTAACCTCAGAATTTGTTATTTGATTAAACTCTACTTTGTTATTAATAAATATTTCAAACACCTTATCTAATGTGTCCAATTGGGTGTTTATTCCTGTTCCAACCAATGAAATCCTAACATCGTCACAATTTTTATTTATTTTAAGACCTTTAAACCTATGTCTCAGTTCATCTTCTATCCTATTTATTAATATTCTATTATCACTTTTGCATAAAAAAGTCATTGATAAAGTATTGTTCTTAGATAATACTTTATTTATTATATTAATCTCTAAGGTATACTTTTTAAAAAGCCTTAGTATCTTGGATACTTCCTTAGAATTATTAGGTATGTTATCTATGGATATAGTAAATATGTCATCACTTACTACTAATCCGGTTATATTATTTTCCTCTAACATATTCCTACCTCCTATATAAGTTCCTTTTTTTTCTTTACAACTTAATCCAACATATATAGGAACATTATATTTCTTAGCCAAAATCACAGCCCTCTTTTCCAATACCTTTGCCCCTAGATCAGCCATTTCTATCATCTGATTATAATCTATATAATTTATTCTTTTGGCTTCTGTATATAATCTAGGATCTATTTTATACACACCATCAACATCTGTATATATTTCACATAAACAAGATAGCTTTGAAGCTAGGGCCACAGCAGTGGTATCAGAGCCTCCCCTACCTAATGTTGTTATATCTCCATTTTTATTAACCCCTTGGAATCCTGCTATTATAACTATTTTTCCATTATTTAAGTGTTTTTTTACTTTATCCATATTAATATCCGAAATTTTATTTTTGGTGTGGATACCGGTGGTTTCTATTCCTACTTGATACCCTGTTAGTGAAATAGCATCGTAACCGTATTCCTTTAAAGTCATAGCTAATAGAGCTATAGTTTGTTGTTCGCCAGTTGATAGTAAAACATCTAATTCCCTTAAAGACGGAGTTTTAGAAATCTCTCTCGCCATATTTATTAATTTATCCGTTGTATTTCCCATAGCCGATACAACAACTACAATATCCTTACCTTTATTTTTTTCCCTTATTATCCCCCTAGCTACCCCTTTAATTTTATTTATATTACCTACAGATGTTCCGCCATATTTCTGAACAACTATATTCAAGCTCTATCCCTCCAATCTCTTTATATTTCTTCTATCCTTAAATAAAAACAATCCTTTATCATGTTATCAGTAGTATCTAATAAATCAATCAATTGATTTCCTTCTATAATTTCAGTTAGTATTATGACATCTCCATCATTAATAATAGTTTCATACTCAATATCAATTTCACTGATTTTTTCATTTATATCCGATGGTGTATATAAATCATTTGGTGTTAATCTAATATAATATTTTCCTTCAAATACCTTATTTTCATCTAAATCAAGATTTTTTTCTATATTAATCCTATCTAATTTATAAGAACCATTTAATATGTCTATAATGTCTGATACCACTGCATTGGCTGTTGGTTCTTTACCTGCTCCCTTACCATAAAACTTCAAATCTCCCACAACATTTCCCTTTATGGACACCACATTATAAGCATCTTTTACTGTAGCATACTGGGAATCTTTATTAATGAGAACTGGTTCAACCGAAGCCAATATATTAGTATCTGAAACCTTCGCCTTTCCTAGTACTTTTACGGCAAAATTTCTACTTTTAAATGCATCTATATCTTTAGTTATTAAATTAGATATACCTCTACACTTTATTTTAGATACATTTGTATTATTTTTAAATCCAATAGAAGATAATATACTTAATTTTCTAGCAACGTCATATCCCTCTATATCATCAGTAGGATCTGCTTCGGCATACCCTAAATCTTGAGCTAGTTTGAGAGCTTTATCAAAATCTAATCCTTCCTCATACATTTTAGTTAGTATAAAGTTTGTAGTACCATTTAATATACCTGTGATTTCATCTATATCATTAGTATTTAAACTTTGCTTAAGGGGCTTTATAATTGGAATTCCTCCTCCAACACTTGCTTCAAATAAAAATCCCTTTCCTGTTCTATTAGATATATCTAAAAATTCTTCTAAGTATAGAGCTACCACTGCTTTGTTAGCAGTAATCACATGTTTATTTTTATTCAATGCAGTCTTAATATACTTATAAGCATCACCTATACCCCCCAAAACTTCAACAACTATATCTATATCATCATCATTTAAAATTTCCTCTGGGTCTGTGGTCAAAACACTTTCTCCTACTAAGAGTTTCCTCTCTTTAGATAGATTTCTTACTAATATTTTTTTAACATTAAGTTCCTCCCCTAATACTTTCTTAAAGTATTCATTTCTGTCTTTTATAATTTCATACACCCCAGTTCCAACAGTTCCCAATCCTAAAAGGCCTATATTAGCCACTTAAAACTCCTCCTTTTTTATTTAATATACAATGGTAAATCCAGTTTATAATCAATAGGTTATAATGGGCTTTCCACTTGACAACAGGTTTGTCACCTAAAAAATAATTTTTAGGTTTACATGGATAAGCTCCATTTTTAATGTCCCTATCATATTCATTATATAACGTATATCTATCATATTCACCATGTCCCGTCATAAAAATCCTACTATTATCTTTATTGGTTACTAGATATACCCCTGATTCATCTGATTTAGACAATATGTCTAAATCTTTTACTTTATCTATATCTTCACTCTTTAGATAGAAAAATCTTGAATGGGGTACTAAAAACTCATCATCAAATCCTGTTAATAGTTTGTTTCTTTTATCAACTATATAATGTTTAAATACTCCAAATATTTTTTTACTCAAATCACGCTTAGGTATATCATAGTGATAATACAACCCAGCTAAAGCTCCCCAGCATATATGTATGGTAGTTTTTATATTTGTTTTTGAATACTCCATTATATTTACTAACTCATCCCAGTAACTCACTTGTTCAAAGGGAAATTTTTCTAATGGAGCCCCCGTTATTATCATACCATCGTATTTGTTCTTTTTTATATCTTTAAAACTCTTATAATTTTCTTTCAAGTAATTTATATCACAATTCTTAGGTCTATAGCTTTCCATAAATAGAAAATCTATTTTTACTTTAAAGGGAACATTATTAAAGATATTTAAAAATTGGTTTTCAGTTTCTATTTTTTTAGGCATTAAATTTACTATTAATATTTTTATCATATACATCTACCCCACTTAGATTTTTTCTAGTGCCCTTTCGAAGTCATAAACTATATCTTCTATTCCTTCAATCCCCACAGAAACCCTTATCATGTCCTCCGTTACTAGAGATTCCTCTAGCTGGGCTTTACTTAGTTGTCTATGGGTAGTAGTTGCTGGATGTAACACAGATGTTCTAGCATCCCCTAAATGGATAACTAAAGATACCAGTTCTAATTCTTCTATAAACTCTATTGCTTTTTTCTTCCCTCCCTTTATTCCAAATGTTAACATACCACTACAGCCCTTTTTTAAGTATTTATTGGCTAATTCATAGTTTATGTTTCCTTTAAGTTTAGGATAGTTAACCCATGCTACTTTAGGATGAGACTCTAGATATTTAGCAAGCTTTAAAGCATTTTCACTGTGCTTTTCCATTCTTAAATGTAAAGTTTCCACTCCTAAGTTTAGTAAAAAGCTATTAAATGGACTTAATGAAGAGCCCATATCCCTTAAAAGTTGTACCCTAGCTTTTACTATATAGGCTTGTTCCTTAAACTCTTTTATATAACTAATACCGTGATAACTTGGATCTGGATCAACTAACTCATTAAACTTACCATTATCCCAATTAAAGTTTCCTCCATCTACTATTACTCCACCTACACTGGTAGCATGGCCATCTATATATTTAGTTGCAGAATGAATCACTATATTTGCCCCATATTTAAATGGATTACATAGATATGGAGTTGGGAATGTGTTATCTACTATAAAAGGAACCTCTAACTTTTTAGCTACATTACTAAATTTTTCAAAATCTAATACATTTAGTGATGGATTACTTATTGTCTCAGCAAACAAGGTCTTTGTATTATTCCTTCCATAACTTAATATTTCTTTTTCACTAAGATTTGGATCTATAAATGTAACATCTATACCCATCTTTTTTAGCGTAGTGGAAAATAGAGTATGGGTTCCTCCATAAAGGTTTGAAGAAGCTATAATATGCTCTCCTGATTTACATATGTTTAATATTGAAATCAATGTGGCTGCCTGACCTGAAGCCGTTGCAAGGGCCCCTACTCCCCCTTCTAATTGAGCTATCTTTTCCTCAAAGGCAGATATTGTAGGATTACTTATTCTAGAATACATATGTCCTTCTTCTTTTAAATCAAATATATCAGCCAAATGATTTGGATCTTCATATTTGTAAGTGGTACTTTGAACAATGGGAGTTATTCTAGGTTCTCCAACTTTAGGTTTATATCCCCCTTGAACACAGATGGTATCATTAATATAGTTTCTACTCATATACAGCACTCCTTTATTTTTAATAATAAAAAAACACCCCCTAAAGATAAGAAGTGTTTTATATAGACTCAATCTATAAAAATCTCTTATCTTTCAACCAATAGTTGCAGGATTTAGCACATTTCCAATCTTTAGATTGGCTGTTGCCGGGTTTCATCGGGCCAGTCCCTCCACCTCTCTGGATAAGAATAAATATTTAATTATAAAAAATCCCCTTAAAGCATCGTTAAGGGGATTTTTAACCGTCCTCCTTATCGATGTTAGCAGAACCACCTTACTTAATCAAGTAGGTTGGTGTAGGGTCAACGAGCTAACTCTCTACCCTATCTCCTAATAAGGATATCCAATTTGTTGCTAATAACAATATCATATAGTAATTTCTTTGTCAACAATTTTTTATTTATTTTCTATTAGCAGGTTCTATATTTACATTTTTACCTTTGATTTTATTTCTATTCATTACATTAATAACTTCTCTTCCACTATCTTCTGGAACCTCAACAAAGGTATATTTATCAAATATATCGACAGCTCCGATTAATTCTCCTTTAAGTCCTGTTTCACCTGCTATTGCTCCTACGATATCCCCTGGTCTTATCTTATCTTTTTTACCTACATTTACAAAAAGACGTACCATACCGGGTTCTGCTCCTGTATCTCCAAAATCAGCCTCTGGAGAATCGGAATTTTTATCAGTTCTATCTGTTAATAATTTTAATAGAGCAGCAGCAATATCAATTGATGCATAATCTTCATCAATAAACTTTTCTATTAGATTAACTTCTTTAGTTAGTTTTTCTTTGCTTATAATATTTTTAACTTGGTTTAACACTATCTCACTTTTAGCTTCCTCCACATCACTTGCTGATGGTGGATTCTGTCTTCTAATTTTAGTTTTAGTATACTTTTGTATATCTTTTAGTTTATATATTTCTTTACCTACAGCGAAGGTAAATGCCTTACCTGTCCTTCCTGCTCTTCCCGTTCTACCAATTCTGTGTACATAATATTCTTCATCTTGGGGAACGTCAAAGTTAAATACTACTTCCACATCATCCACATCTATACCTCTAGCTGCAACATCTGTGGCAACAAGCACTTCGACATTACCATTTCTAAAACTATTCATTACCCTATCTCTTTGACGTTGTCTCATATCTCCATGTAACTTATCTGCAAAGTACCCTCTGCCTTGTAGTTTTATTACAAGTTCATCAACTTTTCTCTTTGTATTACAAAATACTAAACTTAACTTAGGGCTATACATATCCATTAAACGGGTAAGAACCTCTAACTTATCTCTTTGTTTAATATCGAAATAATATTGTTCAATGCTAGGTACTGTTAACTTTTTATGGACCACTTTAATTTTTTTAGGGTTCTTTTGATATTTATTGGCGATTTTTAATATCCCCTTGGGCATAGTAGCTGAAAATAATACCGTTTGTCTTTCCTTTGGAGTACCTTGTAGTATTGTTTCAATATCATCTATAAATCCCATATTAAGCATTTCGTCTGCTTCATCTAATATAACCATTTTTAAATTACCCATCTTTAAAGTACCACGGCGCATATGATCCATAACTCTTCCAGGAGTTCCTATAACTATATGAACTCCTTTTTTAAGAGCTTTTATTTGTCTATTTATAGGCTGCCCTCCGTATACAGGAAGTATATTTATACCTTTAATAAATTTAGATATTCTTCTTATCTCCTCTGATACCTGTATAGCCAACTCCCTTGTTGGACATAAGATTAAAGATTGTACCGTTTTATTACTTGCATCAATTCTTTCTAATGTAGGTATTCCAAAGGCAGCAGTTTTTCCTGTTCCAGTCTGTGCCTGACCAATAACGTCCTTTCCATCCATTAAATAAGGAATAGATTTAGTCTGAATAGGACTAGCCTCTTCAAACCCCATGTCCTTTACAGCTTTTTTAATTTCATCCGAAATATTAAGTTTTTCAAATCTTATTCTTTCCATTAACTTTCTCCTCTCTCGCTTACATTATGATATTATTATTTCCACATAACAATTGTCTTATCATCGTCTTCGATTGTAATAAATGGAAATTTCCCCAAAATTCTGGTCATGGTTGCATTATAGGGGGCAAATTGAACTTCAGTCTAAGTCTTAGTTTTAGTTTGAGTTTCAGTTTTAGTCTTAGATTTAGTATATAAATCATTTGCATCCTATAATACAACCATAATCCCACCTGATTAGGCTATATATTCCAATTTCCACCAACAAAAAAACTGTAAATGAACACTTTCCATTTACAGCTTTACCATCTAATAATTGTTATGTGTCTGAATCATTATATACCATTTAGCCAATATAAACAAGGGATATATGAGATTTAAGTAAATAAACTTATGTTAAATTTCAATCTTATAGTGCATTTAGCACAAAAAACTATGTTAATTTTGTGTCAGCCCAATATGTTTTTACATTTGATGCTATGATAGATTATAAGTAGGATTGATAATAAAATAACGAGGAGGGCATTTATGAAGTATAAAAATTTATTTTCTAAAGGAAAAATAGGTAATCTAGAGTTGAAAAACAGAATAGTTATGCCTGCTATGGGTACATCATTAGCCACTGCAACTGGAGAAGCTTCCCATGACTTAATAAGATATTATGAAGAAAGGGCTGAGGGTGGAGCTGGACTTATAATAACTGAAATAACCCGTGTTGATGATGAATATGGTGTTGGTACTTCTAATCAGTTATGTGTAACAAAACCAAATCATGTGCCTCAACTGGAAAGACTTGCAAAATCAATACATAAATATGATTCTAAGGTATTTGTACAGTTACATCATCCCGGTAGACAAAGTCATAGTAACTTAATAGAAGGAAGACAAGTTGTAGCTCCAAGTCCAATTACATGTCAAAGATGTAAAGAGGAGCCTAGGGAGCTTACAACAGAAGAAGTAGAAGGTCTAGTTAAAAAGTTTGTAAAGGGAGCTAAGATCGCCCAAATGGCCGGCATAGATGGAGTTGAACTTCATGGTGCCCATGGATATCTAATTAACCAATTTATGAGTCCCTATACTAATAAGAGAACTGATAAATATGGTGGCCATTTTGTAAATAGAATGAGATTTATAACAGAAATAATCCTTGGCATTAAACATATATGTGGAAAGGATTTCCCAATCTCAGTAAGAATTGATGGAGATGAATTTGTTGAAGGTGGATTTAAGCTAGATTATGCAGTTAAAATAGCAAGATATTTAGAAAGTCTTGGTATACATGCTATAAATGTAAGTAATGGAACCTATGAATCAGGTGTTACAATAATAGAACCTATTTCATACCCTCAAGGTTGGAAAAGGCATCTATCTGAAACTATTAAAAAAGCTGTTAATATACCTGTTATTGCTGTTGATGTAATAAGAAAACCTGATTTTGCTGAAAAACTTTTAGACGAGGGAAATCTTGATTTTGTAGCATTAGGTAGAGGCCATCTGGCAGATCCTAATTGGGGTAAAAAGGCTTATAATGGAGAAGAGTCAACTATTAGACCCTGTATTTCATGTCTTCATTGTATAGAAGAGCTTGAAAGCGGTAGAAAGATAAAATGTGCTGTAAATGCCCGAGTGGGAAGAGAGTTAGAGTTTGATGGTTTTGAAAAAAATGGAGATGATAGAAAGGTTGCCATAATAGGTGGAGGTCCTGCCGGTATGGAATCAGCTAGAGTTCTTGCTCTCCGTGGATTTAAACCTGTAATATTTGAAAAGGAAAACGAACTAGGAGGAGCTTTAAACCTAGCAAATAAACCTCCTAAAAAGGAAAAAATTGATTGGCTAATAGATAATTTGAAATATGAAGTTAAAAAGCTTGGTGTTGAGGTCCATTTAAATACAGAAGCAACTATGGAAGATATAAAAGCTATTGAGCCATATGCTATATTCCTAGCTTCTGGTGCAAACCCAATTATACCACCTATTCCTGGAGTAGACGGAGACAATGTGACCACATCAGTGGAAGTATTAAAGGGAAATATTAAGTTCGATAATAAAAATGTAGCTGTTATAGGTTCTGGAATGACCGGTTGTGAAACTGCTGAAATGATTGCAGAAAATGGCAATAATGTTTCATTAATAGAGATGCAGTCCCAAATCGGTAAGGACCTATACCCAGCTAATCTATTCGATATAAACCAACGTTTAAATAAATATAATGTTGATATTAAAACTAGACATAGACTTGTTAAGATAAACAAAGATAGTATCGTTTTATTAAATACATTAACAAATATGGATATTGAACTACCTGTAGATAATGTTGTTTTGTCACTGGGTGTTAAGCCGGTGAAAAATCTATTAAATGATTTAGAAGAAAACTTTAGTAACATTAAAGTTATAGGAGATGCAAGTAAAGCAGGTAGAATCGCCGAGGCTATAAGAGAAGGTTTTGAAAAAGCCTATGTATTAGACTAAAAGGGGGATATATTAATGAAGGATTTTAAAGGAAAAGTTGCGGTAATAACAGGAGCAGCCAATGGTTTTGGCTTTGAGTATGCTAAAGAATGTGCCAATAGGGAAATGAAAATAGTCATGTCTGACATTGATAAAAATGATTTAGAAAATGCAACAAAGAAGATTAAGGAAATGGGCGCAGAAGTTATTTCAGTGGTAACCGATGTTTCCAAATATGAAGATGTTAAGGCTCTAGCTGATAAAACTTTAGATGAATTTGATTCAGTAGATCTTCTATTTAATAATGCCGGCGTAGTTGCAGCAGGACCTGCTTGGGAACTGCCACTAAATGATTGGGATTGGATAATCGGAGTTAATGTATATGGTATTATACACGGTCTAAAGGCTTTTATTCCTATAATGCTTAAGCAGGATACCCCTTGTCATATAGTAAACACAGCATCGGTAGCAGGGCTTCTTACTACTCCTAACATGCCTGCTTATCATACTACAAAACATGCCAGTGTGGCAATCACTGAGTCTGTAAATTATAGTTTACAAGCTAGAAACTCTAAAATCAAGATGTCAGTATTCTGTCCTGGCTTTGTCCAAACTGATTTAGATAATTCCGATAGACATCGTCCGGAAAGATTTAAAATAGACCCAAATAACCCATATTATGAAAGTAAATCCTATAAAGATGGATTAAAGAGAGGTCATCATGTTATTAATACAGGTATGCCAATAGATTCAATTGGTCAAAGTGTATTTATAGCAATCGAAGAAGAACAGTTCTATATTTTAACCCATCCCCATTATAATCCAGTAATCGGAAAAAGGGTTAAGGATATGCTTGAAGGAGTAAATCCCTCTGCTGACTTTTTCTTAAACAGATAATGAATTGAGGTTGAGGTTGAAAAAGGATTTTGCCTATAGGCAAAATCCTTTTTTTCATTCCCTGGATCCCTGAACTAGTAAACAAGACTCAAGGGAGTTTTCATTTGCTTTTTAGTTGTTGGGGATTCCTAATCCCCTAACTCATTTTTCATTTTAATTATTAAAATTAAGATTTAAGTGATTTTCTTTCCCTATATATTAAATAAACTCCAATTGCTACTAATGCTACGGATATGATTAGGCTTCTTGTCATCCTTATATAATAATTATTCATATACCTTTCCATTACTGTTTCAATTAAAGATATTCCTCCAATAATGGTAACAGCTATACCTACATAATATAGGTTAACATTTTTTATATTAAAGTTTATAAACATTTTGTCTTCTACTTCTTCTCCCTTTTCAAGTTTCTTTCTTAGATTATAGCAGTCAAAAACACCATAAAACCAGACTATTGCTGCCAATGGAGTTATAAAGCCAAAGAAGTAAGTCATTGAAGATAGGGCAATTATACCGAAAAATGCCAGCATAACCTGTAACCCTCTATTCATAAATCCTAAATACATTTGTCCCGCTCCCGGGATAAAGGATAAAATAGTAGTCCAAAATGAACTATATCGTCTAGAGTTACTTACTTTATAATGATTATTATTTTTTTTATCTTCAACAACTAATAATCCATTATCCTTAGCACACCCTATACATACTACCCCATCTTCATCTTTTATATATTTGTTAGAAGTATTATGTCCACAATATTTACACATTAAATCTGACTTTTTAACTTTTTCTTCATTATATTCCATAAATATACCTCCTTTATTTATTTTTTAATGTTAAAATAGTTGTTCAAGTAACTTAATCCCTCAGATATTTCTTTTAAGGGTTTCCTTACCATTTCATTGGTCTCCAAAACTTTTTGTGATATACCAACAGATAAATCCCTCATTTGGTAATTAAATGATGAAAAACTTATAAAGGCAAATAATATTCCTGCTGCTACAAAACTAAGTCCCCATTTACTGCCTCCCCTATGTTTTTTATGCCTATCTATTTCAACATCTTCTATCATATCCATAATATTTTCTGTAAAATCAATGGGTGGTGATATAATGTCATGATTATCTAGAATATCATAAAAGCTTTTCGTATTTTCATATTGGTCTCTACATTTTTTACAACTTGTCAAGTGTTTTTCTATATCATTAACTTCTAGATTAGAAAGTTTTTTATCAAAATACATATCCATACTATCAATAACCACTCTACATTTCATAGGTAATCACCCCTGAATTTAATTTATCTATTTTGTCTTTAAGTAATTTCCTTCCTCTATACAATCTAGTTTCCACCGTTTTTTCAGATATATCTAATGCTATTGATATATCTTTATAGGACATATTATTAAAGTGGTACATAATTATAACAGACTTATATATATCCGGTAACCTATAGATTGTATGATGAATTTCTCTTTGATACTCGGATTTTATTATATTATCCTCCGGTATGTCATCCCCTTGATTGTTTAAGTCAGCCGTGGTGTCTACTATATTTGATATATCTACCAGTATTTTCTTTGAGTTTTTCCTTTTCCAATCTAAGCAGGTATTATTTGCTATTATATATATCCATGTTGATAATTTACTTTGGAATTTAAAGGTTTTTATTTCTTTATATACTTTTAAAAATATCTCCTGGGCTAAGTCTTGAGTTTCATTATAATCATTGGTAAACTTATATGCCATAGCAAATATTCTCTTTTTATAACTATCTATAAGTTTAGGAAATACTTCCTTATTACCCCTTTGTAACGCAATAACTATTTTTTCTTCATCCAATTAGCTCACCACCAACCTACATTATCTTGTAAATATTTCTATATCTCCATTTCTAGCTTCTATATCAAACTTACCTTCTCCTCCAGTTATAACTTCATTTACCTTTTCCCCTCTTCCTTCTTCTTCTATAGTCAAGTCAAGATTTGTATCTATCTCGTCATCTGTAGAGAATAATATGAATTCTCCTTTCTGTTCTTTAGATACTCTTAAATCCACATCCCCATATTCGGTTGTTATTTTAACATAATCCTTAATCTCCTTGGAATTTTCTACTCTTATATCACTATGTAATCCCATTATATTAATCTCTTTATATACCTCTGATAAGTATATTTCGTCATATTTACTGTCTATCTTTACATTTCCCACTATATTCTCCAACTTCATGTCTCCATGACTTCCTTCTATATCTGCATCTTTACCTATATTAGAAGTTTCAATATCACAGTACTCACTATCTATAGTTAAGCTTCCCCTTACATCATCAACCTCAATTTTATCATGACCATTCTTTATATATACATCTCCATTTATTTTAGCCACTTCCACATTATCATAGGAGGTTTCAATTTCTAAGTTTTTATCGATATTTACAGCTTTAACCTTTCCATGTTCATTTACTATTTTACTATTACCCTTTACATTTTCTATCTCTATATCTCCATATGAATTAATTATATTTAGCTTATTACCTATATTTTTTATTTCTATCTCACCATAACCATTTTCTATAGTTGCCACTTCATTTATTCCCTCTACATAGATGTCTCCATATCTATTATCAACTTTAACCTCTATTCCCTTAGGTATCTCAATAAAATATGAAACATTTATACCTACTATATTTTTTCTATCATAAAATCTTCTATCCCCTTTTGTTTTCACCTCTATTGCCTCTTTAAGATCCTTAATCTCCACTATTTGATCTAATATTCCCTCTACATATTCTTCGTCATTATGTTTGATGTTTATATCACAGTTAATAGATATTTTTTCTTTATCAGTAGATCTTATATCTATATCTCCATGGGAGTTATTTATTATAAACTTATTTTTCCCTTTTACATCTAAGTCATAATTCCTTGTGTAAAAAGAACTATGTTCATAAAAAATATCACTCCCAAATATATTTACCCCATCAACTCTAAGGGATAAATTCCCCATTGATGTTACTATTACAACTATAATTAATAATATTAGACTTAGTTTATCAACCTTCATTTTTATTTCTTCTTTTTTATTATCAAATATAAGTTTACTAAGTATTAACTCCAGTCCAAATAATATTATTACAGATGGTGTAAATATAGATAATACAAATCCCACATCAAAATTAAAAAAATTTCTTAATAAAAGCAAACATCCAATTGATATTAGTGAAATAGCTAAAGTCAGTATCCCAACTTTCTTTGTCCTCATCTTTTTTCCCTCCTTATTTTCTTCTCTATTATGTATAGACGTATGACCTTTAAAAAACCCTTCAACTTTTTTAAATTAATTTTATAAAAAAAATATTATTGTACCAAGAATGAACTCCCCTCTACATCATTTAGGTTTATTACCTATATCAAAATACAAGTAGCTTCGAATGAATTCGAAGCTACTTGCATTTTCCAGGGGCCTAAATTAAGAGTCATTTTTTATCTACTATGTAATATTCTAAACAATACTCTTATATATCTAACCTATCTTTTTATTATTGATCACTAATATTTTATATCTATTTTTCTCAATATCTAACTCTAATTTTAGTTCCCCATACATACCAATAGTATTTTTAAAATCTGATAAGATCTTTTTATCCATCTTCCATGTGGCTATAAATATCAAGTGTCCACCGGGTTTTGTAACTTTTTTCATCTCTTCTATAACTAAAGCTAGTACATCTTCTAAATGACCTAAAGTATTATAACAAACAGAGGTATCAAATGTATTTTTATCTATTTGTAAATTAGATCCATCCATTTCTCTAAATTCAACATTTTGGGGTATCTGGTTTAAAGCTTTTTTCTTAAATCTTTCTAAAGATATGTCAGTTGCTAACACATTCTTTGCATATTTTGAAGCACTCAAACTAAATTCCGAATCTCCACAGGCAACTTCTAAAACTTTTTTGTTATTTAAAAATTGTATTATATCTTTTGAAATATTATCGGTTATTTTCATAATTTCCCCCTTTTTAGTTTGAAAGACCTTATTTCTGCATAGAAATAAGGTCTTTCCCTAATGTTTGCCTTTATCTATTTCTTGTTTTAATTTTAATATCTTTTCTTTTTTTAATTTTGTTAATTTTATTACCATATCTATCCCTAATCCTTCTATTAGCATTTGTCTTGCAACCTCAATTTTCCCCTTTTCCATACCTTCTTTCATACCTTCCTTCATACCTTCTTTTTTAATATTATCTAATGTTATTTCTAAATTATGAACCATTGTATCAACCTCCCTTTGACTAGACTTATCTAATATTTCGTCCACATTACTTCCCATGCTCTTATCTAATCTAGGTTTAATTATCTTTTTTATCCATTGCTTAAATACATCAAATTGTTCTGAACTTATTTTCTTTAGTATATATATTATCTTTTTTAATCTTCTTATTAATTCTTTTTGATTTATCTCTTGATCTAACAGAAATATTGACGATACTAAGTTTGAAATATTATATAGCTCTTCTTCTTCATATCTATCAACGATCAACTACTATAAATCCTTTTATAAAGAACCTTCTTTATATCCTCATAGGATATTTCATCGGGTAATTGCTCTTTAATGGGTTTTAAATATTCAGCTCCAACTTCATCTATAGCAGCTGATATCCGTTCTTCTAAGTCTTTATCTACCATACTAGACCAGTCAACCTCTTTATCTTCTTCATAACATTTAACTAAATGATTTAATATAGTGCCCTCCGTGACTTCCCTTTCATTTGCTATTTCTTCTAGAGACCTTCCTTCTTTATACATATTATAGGTTATAATATGGGTCTTTATTTTTCCACTATTATCACTACTTTTAATAGCTTTTACTTCGGTTTCAGCTCCTGTTCTATCCTTATAATCAGCTATTACTAAGATAAATCTATCTCCATAACTTTCTAATTTTTTATTTCCTACCCCTTTTATATTTACCATTTCTTCCTTTGTGGTTGGTAAGTATTTACACATATCCTTTAGTGTACTATCGGAAAATACAATATATGGAGGTACTCCATTTTTCGTTGATATTTCCATACGAAGTTCCCTTAATTCATTAAATAATTCTTCATGTACTATAATGTCCTCTTTTACAGTTTCCCTTTTCTGAACTTTTCTAAATACTTTTTCTTTACCTTTTAAAACATCTATTGATTTTGATGTTAATCTTACCACAGGGAATTTACTTTCAGTTAATTTTAAAAAATCCTCTGCCACTAAATATAATATTAATTGTTTAATTTCCTTTTCTGTTTTATCTTTTATAATTCCATATGTTGTTATTTTATCTAATCCGAAGTTTAATACTTTCTTATTTCTAGATCCTTTTAGTACTTGAGCCACAAGGGTTGTACCATATTTTTCTTCCATCCTATATACACAGGATAAAACCTTCTGGGCATCTATTGTTATATCTTCATACTCCCTATCATCTAAACAATTACTACAGTTGCCACATTTATCAATGGTTTCTATTTCTCCAAAGTACTCTAGTATCCTTTTTCTTAAACATTCGTTGGTATGGCAATAATCAACTAAATACTGAAGATTTCTATATAGTAGGGCTTCCCTATCTGGATTCATCTGATTTTGCTGGATTATATACTTTTGTTTCACAACATCCTGGGGGGAAAATAATACTATACAATCACTATCCTCTCCATCTCTACCTGCCCTTCCTGCTTCTTGGTAATAGGCTTCCATATTTTTAGGAATATTATAGTGAATAACAAACCTTACATTTGATTTATCTATTCCCATTCCAAAGGCATTTGTCGCTACCATAATTAGCTTTTTATCATACAAAAAGTCCTCTTGGGATTCTTGCCTTTCAGCACTTCCCATTCCACCATGATATATACCAGCTTTAAGACCATGTTCATTTAGATAGTGACATACTCCTTCTACTTCCTTTCTAGTGGAACAATAAATTATCCCAGATTTATCGTTTTTATTTTTTAAGTAGTCTATTAAGAATTTCTTTTTATCTATAGATCTTTCCACATGGAAATATAGATTTTCCCTATCAAAACCAGTTAAAATTTCCAGTGGATTGTCTAAGCTTAATAGCTCTTTGATATCAACTATTATTTCCTTTGTTGCTGTAGCTGTAAAAGCACCTACCACCGGTCTATTATTTAATCTATTTATAAACCTTGGTATTTCCTTATAGCTTGGCCTAAAATCATGTCCCCACTGGCTTATACAGTGGGCCTCATCTATGGCTACTAGGGGGATTTTTACCCTGTTACATAAACTTAAAAATTCCATTGAATTTAATCTCTCAGGGGCTACATATACTAACTTATATTTATTATTTTCTATGTCCGCTATTCTTTTACGTTGTTCGGCTACAGTAAGGGTACTGTTGATATAAGTAGCTTCTATACCCAGCTCTCCTAAAGAGTCAACTTGATCTTTCATAAGGGAAATAAGAGGAGATATAACTATAGTTACTCCATCCATAATAATAGATGGTATCTGATAACAGAGAGACTTACCTCCACTTGTGGGCATAATCCCTAGTACATCTTTATTATCTATTATTCCCTCTATTAACTCCTGTTGTCCCCTTCTAAAGCTTTCATATCCAAAATACTCTTTTAATATATTTAATGGATCCATAACAAAACCACCTTTTATCCTATAATTCAATTAATATCTACACATAATCTTATCATATATAGAAATATTGATAAAATATTTTATATTGAAACATAGGTTTTTAATGATTATATCCATTATTTTCTTATTTATAACTATTACTCTTTATTTACATCACATAATAGACAAGTTTGAATATAATGTATCGAGAATATATAAAGGGGTGATTATAAATGAGAGGATTCTTTTATCCATATACACCACCTCCTCCACCACCATTTAACCAACCTAATGATTTTAGAGATGGACCACCTGCTAGTCCACCTCCATCATTTACACCACAGCCATCTCCCTTTAGGGTAGATCCCGGTTCGATTAAACAATGTAGACGCAAATTCACATATATTTGGTTGTCAAATGGAGATGCCTTTTGGTTCTATCCTACATTTATAGGAAGGAGATCAATATCTGGATTTAGATGGACTGGATTTATGTGGGTATTTTATGGAACTGATTTAAGAAATATAACATCTTTTATTTGTTATTAGAGCAAAGACACCTTCAGCGTTTCTTTGTTCAGTACAGAGTATAAGGTGCAGAGAGCAGGGAGTTGGTTAGACTATAAATATATGTAGGGATTCAATATATTGAATCCCTTAGGTCTTCTTCTAGAAGACCTATTATGCCAAAAACTGTATTTCTAGGTAAGCTGGGGGATTGCGAATCCCCCAGCAACTAGATTTTACTATTGTAATATACTATATGGCTTTAAAATCGTCCTGAATATATTTAGGACCTACATATAAATTAATAGCTTGTGCTTATTAGCTATTAGTTTTCCCATAGTTATACCCCAAATCAAAGGCTTTCATATTCATTTCTACAGCTTTTTTAGGTACATTTTCCCTAATGGTTTCTTTCCATATATCAATAGATATAGGGGTTTTTTCTTCTTTTTCTAGGTACCTGGCTAAAATCCCCAATAGTATTACATTGGCTACTTGTTTTTTGCCTATTTTAATACCCTCTTCTATTGCATTTATAGCTATGGTATTGTATTTTGATTTGAATTCTTCAATTTCTTCATCTGGATATTTTACTTTTTCCTGTTGAACCAATACAGGATTAAACTTTTTTATATTCATAATAACAGTACCTGTATCTTTAAGCAGTTCCCGCCACCTATATGCCTCAAGGGGCTCCATACCGATTACTATATCTCCTTCATTTGGTTTTATGTTAGGAGAATAAACTTTTTCACCTATTCTTACATTTCCCCATACCATACCACCTCTTTGGGATAAACCAACTACATCATTGCTTTTTACATCATAGTTATCCATCATTGCTGCTTGGCAAATGATTTTGGTCATTAAAACTAATCCTTGACCTCCTACTCCCGATAGCATTATATTAGTTGTCAATATGATCACCGTCCCCATCTTTTGGTTTTGACTGTTTAATTGCATCCACCGGACAAACAGCAGCACATACTCCACATCCTACACACATATCACTATCTATTGAAGATTTTAACTTTTCTATTCCTTCATATTCCTTCATTTTAAGAGGTGGACAACCAGTTCTTATACAGGATCTACATCCTATACATATATTGGGATCAACATAATAATGGGGCTTTTCAAGTTTATACTTTAAGGCACAGGGGCCATTTACAACTATGACCGATAGTCCATCATATCCTATCTCCCCATCAATCAGCTTTTTAGCTTCTTTATATTCATATTGATTTATTTCTTTAACTCTATCAAAACCTATATTTTCTAAAAGGGTCTTTATACCAACTTTCATGTCATCCCCTTCATTATATAATCCAGAGCTTCCATTGTGTTGTCCCCCAGTCATGGCGGTGGTTCTATTATCAAGGACAACTATTGTTATATTTTCATCTTCCCCCTTTTGATGTAATAGATTTATAAAAGATGGAATTCCCGAGTGAAAAAATGTTCCATCTCCAATTACAGCTACAATTGGTTCTGTATTTCCATCTGCTTTCATTGCCTTACTAAGTCCCTTTGTTATTCCAATACTTGCTCCCATACTTATTATGGAATTGGATTTCTCAAAGGGAGGTAGCGCTGCCAGGGAATAGCATCCTATATCACCAACTATTAACTTAGTTTTGGCCTTTTTCAGAATATCAAATGTGGATCTATGGGGACATCCAGTACAAAATACAGGGTGTCTAACAACAGTTTCTGAATTTTTAATTTCCTCTATACTCTTATCTTTAATAACTTCAGCCTTAAATAAGCCTTCCTCTATATCCTTTAAATCTAACTCCCCTGTAAAGGAAAAGTATTTTTTACCTTCACATTTTATTCCCATTAATTTTAGTTCATTTTCAATAAAGGGCATCATTTCTTCCAAAACTATTATTTTATTAAATTTATCTGTTACTTCCTTTGCCTTTTTCGCAGAAATAGGATAGATAAGACCTAGTTTCCATATGCTTGCATCAATATCCAGTTCCTTTAGATTGTTATACATTAGTCCCGATGTTATTATCAGTGTATCGGTTCCATCCTTATTTTCTAGTCTATTTAAATCAGTGTCATAGGCATATTCTTCTAATTTCTCGATTCTTTCCTTTATAAAATATTGAGACCCTCTAGAATTAGCAGGTATCATACAAAACTTTTTCCAGTCCCTATCCATACCACTTTGCTTTATATCAACTCTATCTTCAACATTTACTATACTTCTGCTATGACACAATCTGCTGGTTATTCTAAGCATCATCGGAATGGACAGTTCTTCACTTACTTCAAAAGCTTTTTTAGTATAATCCTTTGCCTCTTGACTGTCTGAAGGGTCTAATATACCCATATTTGCAAATTTCCCCAAATATCTATTGTCCTGTTCATTTTGGGAACTAGCAAGTCCTGGATCATCTCCTGATACCAATAAAAAACCTCCATTTATTGGAGTTTCTGTAAAGGTCATAAGGGGGTCTAAAGCTATATTCATCCCCACATGCTTCATTGCAACCATGGATCTAGCACCATTAAAGGAACCTCCTATTGCTACCTCTAATGCCACCTTTTCATTTGTAGAAAACTCCGAATAAACATCTTCATAAGCCTTAGTATTTTCAATAATTCCCACTGTAGGAGAACCTGGATAACTTGTGGCTATAATTCCTCCAGCTTCATAAAAACCCCTTGATATAGCCTGATTTCCAGTTAAAACTTTATTTGTACTTTTATCCATATTATCACTCCAATTACTTTATAATATGTATCCCTATTTTGTATACCCATATTTTTCACATTTATTCTTTATTATTTGAAATTTTCTGATAAATAAAGCCAAAGGTGGCTTTGCCACTTCTTTGGCTGGTGCAGGGTGCAAAGAGCAGAGTAAAGGGAGTTGGTGACACCATAACTATATATAGGGCCTGAATATATTCAGCCCCTACAAAAAACTTTTAATTAATTTATATTGACTTTATTATTTCAAGTACCAACTTACTACTATCAACTAAATCCTTTATATATATGTGCTCTTCTAAAGTATGGGGCTTTCTTTCCCCTATTCCTAGGTTTACTGCCTTTACTCCATTTCCATTTAATATATTCGTATCACTGCCTCCACCTGTGGAATCGGTAAATGGCTTTATACCAGCATTATCACATGCTTTTTTCACAAGCTCTACTATTTCATCATTTTCATCTAATGAAAATGCTCCATACATTCTACTGGTTTCTATTTCAACCTGGGCATTAAACTCTTTAGCTGTATCTTTAAAACATTTAACCATATGTTCAGTTTGTTTATCTAATTTTTCATCACTTAAACTTCTGGCTTCTGCTTTAATTTTAACTTCCGGTGTAACTATATTTGTAGCAACTCCACCTTCTATTTTTCCTATATTTGCTGTGGTTTCTTCATCTATCCTAAGTAGTTTCATTTTACTTATAGCATGGGCTGCCACATTTATGGCACTTATTCCCTCTTCAGGACAAACACCTGCATGGGCAGGTTTTCCCAGTACCTTTACATCTATTTTATCTTGAGCTGGTCCCTTTATTATAATTTGTCCTGGGTCTCCGCCACTATCAAGAACAAATGCCTTTTTAGATTCTAACTTATCATATTCTAAGTTCTTAGCCCCAAATAGTCCACCTTCTTCATATATACTAAACACAATCTCTATTGGTCCATGGTCAATATCATTTTCTTTTATAACCTTCATCGCTTCCATTACAGCTGCAATACCTGCTTTATCATCTGATCCCAATACAGTTGTGCCATCGGAATATATTGCATCATCTTTTATAACTGGTTTTATTCCAACACTTGGTGATACAGTATCCATATGACAACTAAATAATATAGGTTCAACATCTTTATTACCATCTAACTTAGCTATTACATTTCCTGTATTACAACCAGCCTTTTCCCCTGCGTTGTCTATGTAAACTTCAAATCCTAAGCCCTCTAGCTCTTTAGTTATAAAATCTGCAAATTCTTTCTCACTCTTTGTTGGACTGTCTATTTTTACATATTTAATAAATTCATTAACTATCCTTTCACGATTTACCATAAAATCGCCCCTTTCTTATTTATTATTAACATCTATATCTTATTTATATCATATATACTAAAAAGAAGCGACTTTAGTCACTTCTTTGTTAATATATATTGGAGGATTTCAAATCCTAAACAAATAATTAATATTCTCTATTTAATAATTTATCTAAAATTTCCTTAAGAACTACTTTATTGTTATTCTCTGGAAGTTTATCTATTCTATCAAAAGCCCTATTTGTATATCTTTTAGCTAACTTTCTTGATTTCTCAATCCCTTCCGAACTTCTTACCTCTTCATATATTCTATCTATATCTTTATCCTCTAATTCTTTATTTTTTAAAAGTTTTAATAATTTATTATTATTTTTAAACTCATATATAAGGGGTAAAGTATAATATCCTTGCTTTAAATCATTCCTTGTATCTTTTCCAACTGTTTCTGCCGAACCACTATAATCTAAAATATCATCTATAATTTGAAAAGCCATACCTATATCATAGCCTATTTTCCCTAATAATTTACATAATCTTTCATCGCAATTGGATTCCCTGGCTCCAATATAGAAGCTAAGGGAAAATAATGCTGCTGTTTTTCCTGATATAATTTTTAAATATTCTTTTAGTGATACCTTAGTACTCCTTCTAGCATAGTGTTGCCTCATCTCTCCTAGACATATTTTTGAAATAACTTTAGATATTCTACTCATATCCTCCATATTAAAATCCTTAGAGAGCATCATAAAACATTTACAAAATAAATAGTCTCCCATATATACAGCAAAATCTTTTCCATATTTAGACTGAATAGAAATCTGTCCTCTTCTTAAATGTGAGTCATCAATAATATCATCATGTATTAAAGTAGCTGTATGGAGCATTTCCATTATGGCCCCTAGATTTTTTAATCTATCGGCTTTATATTCTCCAAACTTTCCAGCCATCAATAAAAAGGCTGGTCTTAACATTTTCCCCCCTGATTCCACAACGGGAGATAATGGTTCATTTATAACCTTCTCTTTTGTATTATCCTTTATAATTTTCTTTATGTCCTCTAGCTCGCTATTGATTTCAGGATAATGCTCCCAAAACTTAGTCATATCATCACCCTAATCTAAATATTTTCATTTGTTATCTAATAAATAAGATAGCTAGTTATTAATTATATCATATATTTTATATAAAAATCAGCTGAGGGATTACAAATCCCCCAGCAATTAAATAAGTTGGAGGATTGTAATCCTCCAACATTAATCAACAATATTCATTATTAGTCTATATATACATAAAATTTCCTAGCCAACTTAGTCTTATTCCATTTCTCCTTAATCCATGGCATTACATAATAGTCCAGTCCAAAGGTTCTTCCTGCTCCTCCTATTAAGGCAATACTTGAGAATGAATACCATAATATACTGGCATCAGCCATAGCTGAAATTATAAAGTTAAATGTTAAGAATAAAGAAACTATTGCTGATATCATTGTAAATAATCCTGCTATTAAAGCAAGTCCTATTGCTACCTCTGTTATAACTACCATAGCCTGCATTGGATAGGCAACCTTTTCAACAAATGTATCCATAAACCACTGATATATAGCCGGTGGACTACTTAATAAAGGTTCCACTGCATTAGCTGCAGCATCGGCCGTTTCACTTGCCCCGGATACTTCTGTTTGTATTATAAATATATTACCGGGATCTAGCCATCCATCTTGAATCTTTTTAATACCTTCTATTAGCCAGTGGGCACCTAAGAATACCCTAAGGGGCACTAACCAGAAGTTAGGAGTATTGTATGAAAAATGTTCTCCCAATAATGAGCGCTTTTCTTTTATATGGAATATCTCATGCATTAAATAGGACCAAATTAAATTAAATCCTCCAACACCAAATAAATAGTGTAGATTTACCAAGTGCTTTACTGCCATAGCAAAGAATCCAGAGAGTTTCATTCCTCCCACTGATGCAACGGCATATCTTGATCCTATTGAAACCATTAAGCCATGATAATTGGATTTGTGGGCTATTTTTGACTTTCCATCTATATCATTTTTAATGTTTTCCACTGCTGTTTCTGCTGTTTGTAATGCTGTCTCAACAATCTGGGGTAGCTTATTAGAATTATCTTCATAATCTACATTATCTCCAACTACATATACATTTTTATGATCTACCGTTTGCATATGTTCATTAGTTACTATTCTACCTCCAACTCCTAAAGTAAGCCCTAGTTCTTTAGTAAATTTATTGGCTTGTACACCTGCGGACCAAATTAAAGTTTTACAATTAACTTTTTCATTATCTTTCATAATAACATAATCTTTACTCACTTGTGAAATAGGACACTTTGTATATATCTCAACACCTAACTTTCTAAGTCTTTTTTCAGCCTTCCTTATTAATTTTTCTTCTAATATGGGAAGTATTTTAGGAGACATATCTGCTATAATCAACCTTACTTCACTTTTACTTATGTTATAGTCTTTACAAAGTTTATTTTTCCACTCTGCTATTTCACCTATAGTCTCTACTCCAGTAAATCCAGCCCCCGCTACCATAAACGTAAGCATTTTTCTTCTTTTGTCTTTATTATTTTCGACACTTGCTTTCTCAAACATTGTTTCTATATGCTCTCTTATTCTAATTGCGTCTTCATATGACCAAATGGTAAAACTATTTTCTTTAGCACCTGAGATGTTATAAAATGCCGGTTCACTTCCCGATCCGATTATTAAGTAATCGTAATCATATCTATTATTTGGGGAATTTAAAGTATTTTTCTCAAAATCAATTTCAGTAATCTCATCTAACTTAACCTTTACCTTAGATTTACCAAATATTTTCTCAAGATTTACCTTAACACTATCCCTTTCTACCCTTCCCCCTGCAACCTCATGGAGTTCAGTTAAAAGTGTGTGATAGGGCTGTTTATTTATTAATGTTATTTCTAGATTATCATCCTTTTTAAACTTCCTATTTAGAAGTTTAGCAGCATGAACTCCACCATAACCAGCACCTAAAATACAAATCTTCTTGGTACCCATTAATATTCCTCCTCATTTAATAATGAACTTATTTCGAATTACTAACTATATTGACATAATTATATCATATTCGACCATGTTTTTAAATAACTTTGCCCTATTTACATTTTTTACTTTTTTATTTTTGAAATCACTGGGTATAATAATTTAATTATACCCCTCTAGGTATCCCTTTAACATTTTAATAAATTTTTTAACAATAAAAAACTTTAGGGGTTCTCCTAAAGCCTTTATAGTTTTATTTTTTGCCTTATTCAGTTATAATATATTATATAATATATACAAAATACTTTAATATTCGGAGGATTTTTATGTTATCTAAAAAAATTAAATACATCTCTTTATTTATTATGATTATTTTATCTGTTAACATCTTATATGGTTGTAACACAAGTAATAACAAAAATACCCCGATTTCCAAAACTAATTTCTATCTAGATACAGTTATCACTATTAAACTTTATGATAATGTAGATGATACTATATTTAATAAAGTTTTTGACAGAATAGAAGAAATAGAAAATAAAATGACTATAAATAAAAATACCAGTGAAGTTATAGACATAAATTCTAATTCTGGAGAAAATTTCGTAAAAGTATCTAGAGATACTTTTAACGTTATTGAAAAGTCATTATATTATTCTGAATTATCAAAGGGATATTTTGATATAACCGTAGGACCAATAGTTAAACTTTGGAATATTGGAAGTGATGATGCCAGAGTTCCAACTAAAGATGAAATAAAAGCTACCTTACCTAAAGTGGATTATAAAAAAATATTAATAAATAAAGACACTAAAGAAGTTATGCTTAAAGATAAGGGCATGGTAATAGATCTAGGTGGCATAGCAAAGGGTTATGTTGCCGATGAAGTAAAAAATTTATTGGTAGATAATGGTGTGGAGCATGGAATTATAAACCTTGGAGGTAATGTTTATACACTTGGAACTAAGGTAGACGGTTCAAAATGGAAGATCGGAATTCAAAATCCGTTAGAAACCAGGGGAGCCTATATAGGTACTGTAAGTGTATCAAATAAATCAATAGTTACTTCTGGGATATACGAAAGATTTTTTGAAAAAGATGGCAAGAGATATCATCATATACTTAGCCCATTTACTGGATACCCCGTTAATAATAATCTATCTGGAGTATCTATAATTTCTGATAAGTCAATAGATGGTGATGCCCTATCCACTTCTATATTCTCTATTGGTCTTAAAGAGGGTAAAAAAATTATCGAAAACTTAGATGGTGTTGATGCCATATTTATAACAAAGGATAAAAAAATATCTATAACAAGTGGACTAAAAGATAATTTTGAGTTAGTTAATAATAGTTTCGAATTTATAAGTGATTAATCAATACTTAGTTAAAATATTATGTCTATATATACTTTTAAATTTAAATATTTTATTTTGAAAAATTGGACTGGGTATCTCCATCCCAGTTTATTTATAGAGTATATTTAGACAAAGTAAGCAAAAATGGTAGTCATCCCGCAGGATTTGTGAAAATATAGAAAAAGGGAGAAAATCGCTTGAATTCCACTGTTTGAACGTAGTGAGTTTGGAATTCTATTTTCGACCGTTTCTATATATTTTCCAAATCCGAGGACTGACGGACATTTTTGCTTACTTTGTCAATACTTAAAGACTAGACATGCCCAGTCCCTATATATTTTTTAAATTTTACTTCTTAAGCCTTATACCCTTTCTAGTAAACTCTATTACCCTTCTTTTTAATAGTCTCCCTACCGCTCTTTTAAAAGCACTTTTACTCATTCTCAGTTCTTTTCTAATTTTATCTGGAGAGCTATTGTCATTTAATGGAAGTTCTCCTCCATTTTTAACAAGATTATCTAAAATCACCTTAGCGTCTTTATCTATTATTTTATATGCCTTTTCTGTTAGACTTAAATTTAATTTTCCATCTTTTCTAACTTTAACTACTCTACCCTCTACTTCATCTCCTATTTTCAAGTCATCTTCTACTTCCCATTTAGGTATTAATCCATGATATTTATTATCAACGGCTACAAATGTTCCTAAATCATGATTTCTACCATATATTATCCCTTTAACCACGTCATTTTCCTTATATGGTGAATCACTAGTTAAATGTTTATAAATATCCATAGTAGCACACAGCCTACTAGTTTTGTCTACATATAATGTTACTAGACATCTTCTCCCTGGTTTAATTCTTCCTTTTTGTTCTCTAAATGGTAAAAATAAATCTTTATCTAAACCCCAATCTAAAAATGCACCTATTCTTGTTGTATCACTTACTTTAAGGGAGCCTATATCCCCTACCATTAGCTTAGGCTTCTTGGTGGTAGCTATTATCCTATCCTTCGAGTCCTTATATATAAATACCTCTATTTCATCTCCAATATCAATATTTGATGGCACTTCTTTTTTAGGTAATAAAATATTACCTGTTTTCTTGTTCCCTTCTTCATTTAAATAAATTCCTTGAGAAGCTTTTTTTATAACCTTTAGCTTTTGCATCTTTCCTAGTTTTATCATAATACTCTCCTTTTCAACTATAGTATATGTACATGTTAATTATAATTTTATCATATCTTATAACATAGTACAGTTATTTATACATTAATATGGTACTTTTTAATAATTTGTTATTATTTAAATTGAGTTTTCTTTAAATACTATTACATTTATTTACTATAGACTATTTTTATCATTTTTAAAAGTCTATTAATAAAATCTATTTCTATATTTTTAAAAAGTGTGTTATAAATTAGATAAGTGCGAAAAAAAGGAGGAATTATGTTGAAAAAAGAAGTGAGTATAAAAAAAATTAGACGTGATGCAGAGGAAGCTTTTAGAAGAGGTGACTTCTACTGTTCAGAGGCGATAGTCAGCTCGATAAAGAATAACTTTGAACTTGATATGCCCGATGAAATGATAGCAATGGCATCTGGCTTTCCAGTAGGTATAGGTAAATCAAAGTGTGTCTGCGGTGCTGTATCCGGAGGAATAATATCAATTGGTTATTTCTTTGGTAGAACTAAAGGGGGGGACCCAAAGGTTCAAAAGACTTTAGAATTAGCTAATGAATTACAGCAAAGTTTTAAAGATAATCACAACGGTGTTTTATGTTGTAAGATTCATACTAAAGGTATGGACATGGGATCAGGAGAGCACAAATCTCAATGTATATCATTCACTGGTGAAATAGCACAAAAAGCAGCAGAAATAATAGTTAGAGAACTAGACCTTGTAAATACAGATGAATAACGGAGGTTTAAAAATGGGAAATATAATTAAAAAAGTTCCAGTACCTATAGCTGGTCTAATGCTGGCTTTAGCTGCTACTGGTAATTTGGTGCTATCCTATGGATCTATTTACAGAAATATATTTGGAGTTTTATCTGCTATAATAGCATTACTTCTTATAGCTAAGATATTTACTGACTTTAAATCCATTTCAAAGGCTTTGACTAATCCTGTTATGGCCAGTGTAGCCCCAACTTTTTCTATGGGTATAATGATTTTATCTACCTATATTAAACCCTATTCTGTAGTTGTTGGAAAGAGTGTTTGGGTTTTAGGATTAATAATTCATTGCTTCCTTATACTTATGTTTACAAGAAAGTTTATATTTAAATTTAATATTAACAAAGTATTTGCAAGTTATTTTGTAGTTTATGTGGGTATTGTAGTAGGTAGTGTTACTGCTCCAGCATATGGTTTATTTGCTATAGGAAAGTCTCTTTTTTGGTTTGGTTTTATATCCTATTTAATCTTACTTCCTATAGTTCTTTATAGAGTTTTAGTTATTAAAGGTATAAAGGAACCTGTCATTCCAACTATAACCATAATAGCTGCCCCTGCAAGTCTTTGTTTAGCAGGCTATATGAGTTCATTCGGGAATAAGAATATGCTTATGGTTAATTTTCTAACAGTTTTAGCTTTGATTATGACCTTTTCTGTTTTATTATATATGCCTAAAATGTTAAAGTTAAAATTCTATCCCAGTTATTCCGCTTTTACATTTCCATTTGTAATCAGTGCCATTGCAATAAAAAAAACAAATGCTTTTTTAAATAGTAGTGGTAACGGAATTGGAATATTAAAGTATATTGTGAAATTTGAAGAATTATTTACTGTTTTTATTGTTTTATATGTTTTAATAAGATACACAAAATTTCTACTTAGTAGTCCTAAAGAAAAATTAAAAGTAAACTAATAAAACCAAGGAAATTAAAATTTCCTTGGTTTTATTAGTTTCAGCTATCTGAGAATATTAGCATCCCACTATTTAATTTATTAAATTAAACATATAGGTTATGATTTTTAGTTATTGCATTTATTGTATTAAATATTATTATTGATGCCAACTTTGATGTTGTATGATCTTGATCAAATCTAGGAGATACCTCCGCTATATCGAAACTTATGACTTTACCAGACCTTAAGATATATTTTAAAAACTTTAAAACCTTATCTGGTTCTAATCCCAATGGCTCTATTGCACTTACACCAGGAGCAAATACTGAGGAAAAAACATCTGAACATATTGTCACATAAAGATGCTCCTGCTTCTTTATAAAATAATCTAATTTTTCTAATATGGTAAAATCATTACTTCCTACCACATCCTCTGCCAGTATATACTGAACATCTAATTTATTTGCCGTATTAAATAAATCAACCGTATTGCTATGGGGTTGGACACCAAAGCAAAAGTAAGAGTAATTTAGTTCCCGCTCCTTACATATATCTGCAATCTGTCTAAACATAGTCCCTGAATTGCCCCCTTTAGGATAGGGTCTTAAATCAAAGTGGGCATCAAAATTTATTATACCGATGTTAGGCCTGTTATTTTCTTTACTTAAATAATTTAATATTCCATTATAATGTCCAAAGGCAATTTCATGGCCCCCGCCTAAGACAATTGGAAAAAGATTTAAACTTAAAACTTTATCCACTGCCTTAGAAAGAAGTTCTTGACTCTCTTCTAAAGTACAATCTTCACATATTATATCGCCTGCATCATATAACTTAACATCCTTTGTAAAGCTACAAGGTAAATTAGCTAATTTCTTCCTTATATTTGTAGGGGCTTCTATTGCTCCTGTTCTGCCTTTATTAAATTTAACACCTTTGTCACAGCAAAATCCCATAATAGCGAATCCTAATTTACCAGTATCTACCTCTAAACCTTCCTTAGTTAAATCTATTTTTTTAACCCATTGATGCCACCTAAAGGCTTCAAAATTTGATTCACTGTCAATTCTTCCTTGCCAAATTGTCTCATCTATTGGTCTATAATTTTTAGTAAACATCTAATCCCTAATAACCTCCTATTTTATAGTACTTATTTTATTAATAACTCCAATAGTAACACTAAATCATATCGATATTCTTGTCAATACTATTAATAGATTTATAGAATAGTTTTTTATAAAACAAAGGCGACTTTGTTCTATGCAGAGTGCACGGTAGAAAGAGCAGGGAGCTGGTGAGATAATAAATATATGTAGGGACTGAATATATTCAGTCCCTACATATATCTCATATAATTTTTTTATTTAATATATTCCCAAATTCCATTTTCACCATTTGATATACCCATATTTACTTTTTTAACTAAATTTTCTGATTCAAGTTCCTTTAATAACTCATTAACATATTTAACTTTTTTATTAGAAAAAATACTTTTATGTATATTATAAGTGGATGATGTTTTATCACTATCTATTATAAATTCCACAACTTTTATCTTATCTATTTGTCTTCTTCTATAAAAATAGAACTTAATTATAGATATAAAAAATAATCCTCCCAATATTATACCTATGTAGAGAAATATTCTAGCCAAATATTCCATATTAATCACTCCATTTTCTATCACTTATTATAATATTATCATGTTTTTTATCTATCCACAATAATTGTATACGATAGTGTATTCCTAATCTAAATTCTAAATAAATGATAATCTTATCTAACATAGATTACCATTTATTTTAGTATTAAGTTCTTGTCCAAATAATATATTCCTATTAAAATCTACCTACTATGGCTTTAACAACTTCATCAAAGGGCATGGTTCCTATTTGATCCATCATTTTTTCCAACTCTGTCTTTTGTTTCAATGAACCTGTAAGGACAATCTGAATTTCCTGTCTTGCATCCACCAATAATGAATCCACTGTTAAAGCTCCTGATAAAAGTCCAGCTATAACTAATAGGTTTGAAGCAGATAAATTTATACAAGATTTTTTCTTAGATCCATCTTTATTATCTTTTTTATTATCTAAATTATCTATGTCTTCAGATAAACCTAACTGTTTTATTAAACGCTTTGCCAATGAATCAATATGATTATCTGAGCCCACTATACCCCCTCCAAAGCCACTTTTAATAAATGTCATCTTCAATCAATACTATCCAATAATTATTGGTTCATCCGCTGTTCCCTCTGTTTGTGCCAATCCCAATACAAATATAATAAACAACATAGATGATATAACTAACAGAACATCTCGACTATTTATTCCCGCCATTAGTATCCCTCCTAAAATCATATAAAACACTAGATACTAGGTATTTCTCTACACTCTATTATATTATTCAAAAGATTATTTCGTGCTGAAAAGTTAAAACAAAGATATTCATTTAGTAGTAAAACTAATTTCTTTGCCTACATGAGTAATATCAGCAATCTGAGTGGATCTTTCTCCTATTTTATTTATAAGTTTATTACATATGTTAAAATCATCTCCAAAATGCATAGGAACCATTAGTTTAGGCTTTATCTCCTCTATAAAATGTTCTGCTGCTAAATAATAAAATTCCTCAAGCCTTGGATCCACAGGAACAAAGGCAATATCTATATTGTTCTCCATAACCTTGTTTATTTCATTTTTGTAATCCCTTTCCTCTACTTCTAATTCTTCTTTAGAGAAACTTTTCCAATGCCACCAGTTTAAATCCCCTGAATGGAATATGTTAAGTCCATCTACTTTAACTAAAAAAGAAACCCCTTTATCCGTTGACCCATATGTTTTAATTTCTATTTCATCTATTTTAGTTATCTCATATGGATTCATATATTTATATTTGTTACTATCTACTTCGTCTTTTATATCATTACTTAAAATATATCTTATATTGGGATTTGTTTCTTTCCATTTAAATATAATAGGATTATAGTGGTCACTATGACTGTGGGTCACAAAAACAAAAATATTTTTATCAGTTTTAAGTTTTTCTCCAGATACCACACCATTCTCTAAAGTCCTTTTTTTAACATCGGGTTTATCATCATAATAATCAAATATTAAAATATTTTCTTTGGTTTCAATTAAAAAACTACTATGACCTAAATGAACTATATTAACTTTATTTTCCTCCATATTACTCCTCCCTTGTCCTTTTAACATAAGTTTCTATTGTTTTTCCAAGTTCCACCATAAATTCATCCATTATGTCTTCCTTTGCTTCTTTAATGCCGTTTTTAACAGCATATTTAATTATCACATATAAAATAAATAATCCTATTATCCATAAGATTAAAGCAAATAATGCTGGCATAAAATCTCCCCTTCTTTATCTTTTTAATATTTATAATGTTATAGCTAATTTTAAAAGAGTTTTAATTGTTCACTATCTTGTCTGTTTAAAACTAATCCTTTTTCCCAAGGTTTTAATAGTTTCTTTAGTTTAGCTAAATCCTGAATGCTATTATCAAGCCAGATATCTTCATTATTTTTATCTATGATTACTGGCATTCTACTATGTATATCCTTCATAGCTTCATTTGACGATGTAGTCAATATGACAAACGAGTCAAATCTCTCTCCAGCTTTGTTTATAAAACTATTATATATACCTGCCATAGAAAAGATATCTTTATTTCTTAATGAAATCTTATATTTTACTTTTTCTCCATCGACATTTTTCCATTCAAAAAAACTATTTGCTGGTATTAAACATCTTTTGGTCTTAAAGGCATCTTTGAAACTGGATTTAATATCAACACTTTCACTTCTTGCATTTATCAATAATTTATTTGTAAAAGAAGGTTTAAAACCCCATTTTAGCATTTTAAATTTTTTATTATCTTCTCTTAAAATCACAGGTGCCTCATTAGATGGAAAAACTTCAGTTTTGGGATAAAAAGATAATACTGTTTTAGGTATATCATATCTAAAAAGTATTGATTCTAATTTAACATTTAACTGATATCTTCCACACATATTATTTTCACCTTCTTTCTTCATTGCCCCAGTTATTTTTAACCTTATATATTGAATTTATAATAATAGCTATTATAGGAGCCATTATTATCCCTAAAGGTCCTAATATTATAGATCCCAAGACAGTTATACCAAAGGTATAAAGAGGACGTATCCCTATTTGATCTCCTGTGATTTTAGGTTCTATTATTTGTCTAAAAATAGTTAATCCCACATAAAGTATAGCTATATTAAGTCCCATATCTCCATTTCCAAATATAAAACTAATAATAGACCAAGGTATCATAATAATGCCACTTCCTACAACTGGGATTATATCAATTATTGATATTCCTAGAGCTACCAATATAGGCAGTGGTACTCCTATAACTATAAAACCCATCGTAAGTATTCCAAAGGTTATTGCCATCAATATTAGTTGAGACTTAATGTACCCTCTAATACCTTTTCTAGCATCAATGAATATTTCATTTATAAATCTGGTTATATTGTTCAATATACCCCTCCTTTTACTCTAAACTACACTTTAACCTATATAATTATATTATACATCAATTAATAGTAACTATTATCTAAATCTTAACAAGAATTTAACCTTAAATAAACCCAATTATAATCTTTAAATTATGCTATAGAAAAGTAATTGATTTAAGTATTATTTAAAATAAAAAATATCTGTATTTTAAAATACAGATATTTTTCACCTCATATGTATGTTTTTATAAATACTAATTTTTGGACATTATTCTATTGGGGCTGGTTATATTGGGGCTCTTCGCTTTTGACATAATTAACTCTATTTTGCAACATCTGAGCCATATTTTCTGCATTTGTAGAAAGCATATTAAACATTTGCTTTGCATTCTGGTCGTTAGTATCCATTGAAAATGTTTTTAAGTCTGCCGATAACCCTTTAGCACTTGCTAGGGCCTTTTCTAACTTATTTATTGTAGTCATAATAACATCTCTCCTTTTATTAGTTTTCAAAAATAGTATCTACAATATTTACAAAAATATTAGAATATATTAGGGGTTTCCATTTCCCTATTTTTTACATTTACAAATAATTGCCCTGAAGAATCATATTGAGCCAGTAGAACTTCATTGAAGTCCCCTACTTGAAAAGCTTTAAGTTGATTTAATAACCACTTCCTATCCTTTTTGAGAAAGTTAAGATTTTTATTATCTACTTCTCCATCTATAATAAGGGGAAAACTCAAGTTTACAGGTGCAGTAGGTATTCCCATTTCCTTAGGTGTAATAGGACTTGCTTGAGATTTAGGTATAACCGACATCTTACCACTGGGTTCTATTATTGCATACTTAATATCTGATAAATTTTGATATCCTTTTATTCTAAGTTCTGACATCAAAAGAGGTAAATTCATACGAGCTTTTTTTAATTCCTTTTCTATTATTTTCCCTTCCACAACAACTATTGCAGGTTTTGTATCTATGTTATAAAAAAATTTTTTAAGGGATAAATGTCCTATTCCTAAAGTGCATATTACCAAAGCAAACACCCCTACCGTAGCCTTAGATGATATCTTATAAACTAAAGGTTCCGCTGCAACTGTTGTTAACAACATTATTGCTGCTAAATCATAAGATGTCATTTCTGCTATGGACTTTTTGCCTATAAGTCTTACTCCTGTCCATGTTACTACTAACATAATAATACACCTTAATATGTATATCAGTATTTCCACAATATCCCTCCTTAGGGCTCTGGAACAAGTTTCTTAGTGTTTTTCCATAGATCTTGAGCTGCTAATATATGACTTAAAGTCGTGTCCATTTGTTTGCCCTTAGCTCCTCCAATTATATAACTCAGATGATTTTCAAAAACTGCAAACTCTGCTTCAGCAAAGTTAAGCATTACCAAATATTTCTGTTTATTCCAAGACTTTTCAATATTCCTAGTTACATCTAAAACCTTATCCCAATTCTCACCTTCTGTATATTTTTTTGCCATTTCTAATTGCTCCATTATATTATTATTAAAGGCAAAATTCGTAGCTATAAAGTACCCTAAAAATAAAAATATAATAAAGGTTAGTAGTAAAATATTTATAACATTGTTTTTCATGACATCACCTTTTCCTAGCAATATAACTTTATTATAACTAGCTAAAGTAAAAGATATACATAGGATATATAGAGCATATAACTAATAAATAACCCCTTTAAAACTTAAAGGGTTATTTATTAGTTATATAATTTTCACAGTGGTTCCTATAGGTACTATACTATAAAGTTCTATTACATCTTCATTATACATTCGAACACATCCACCTGACACAGCTTTTCCTATGGAAGAAGGATTATTAGTCCCGTGTATACCGTAGTGAGGTTTAAACTGCATCCATCTTGCCCCAAAAGGGCCCCCAGGATTTATACTCTTCACTGTAATCTTAAATGTCCCCCTCGGCGTAGGTGTAGATGGTTTTCCTACTGCTATAGGGTATGATTTGTACCACTGACCATTTTTATATAATGTAAGGGTTCTTGCTGCTCTATTTACTGTAATACTATAATTCTCCTGTGGCATATATAAATAGTACATATATGGATTTATATACATCTTATCACTCCTAACTCTTTATACTGTATAATATTGTATTTAAAACCTTATAGGGAATTAAAAATTTATAAAAATCCATATATTGTTGGCTTTTGTCTCATTATAATTTTACCTATCGTAAAATTATCTTTGTACAAATAGTAATAACTCAAAAATATATTCCATAAATATATATATGATTAATATTTTACTACATTTGTATAAGGAGTCTCCTATGAAAAAAATAAACTTTAAAAAAACTCTAATTATAATGATTTTATTTTTTATATTATTTATATCCTATATGGAACTAAAAAATACTTTACGAAAAATAAAAATGTCTCAGCAGAAAAATAAAACTGTAAATATGATGAAAATTAATAATTCAAATATTATAACTAACCCTAATTCCAAAGAAGTTATTAACTCTAATACTCCAGAAAATTTAGATAATAAAAAACCTACTCTAAAGTGCTGGAAGGCTATAAAAAGAAAAGACAGTTATAATAATGAATTACAATTTTATTCTAAGTCTAATGTAATAATAGAAGATAACACTATTGAAATTACTTCAAAAAAAGAGACTAAAGGAAGCAAACTTTATACATCGGGGCTTGTGGAAAGTACTACTGCATATAAGTATGGTTATTTCAAGTTTAATATTGAAATTTCTAAAGGAAAAGGCCTTTTCCCAGCTATATGGTTTCTTCCTAATGATGGAAGCTCCCTTCCAGAAGTGGATTTATTCGAAATGATAGGCAGCGAACCCCATATCTTTTATGGAGTAATCCACTTTACTGAGGATGATATTCAAGGGTCTGACCATTTTAAATATAAGGTTCCCATAAAGTCCCAATATTCCGTAGCTTTAAGTTGGGACCCAACATCTATCACTTGGTACATAGATGATAAAGAAGTTTATACTTCGAAAAAAGGAGTTCCTAATAAATACATGTATATAATAATAAATCAAGCTATTGGAGGAGTCTGGCCCGGAAATCCTGACAATGACACAGTTTTCCCCAATAAATTTAAAGTTACTTCTACAAGTATAAAACCATTATTTAAAGAAAGTAGGTATTAAACTATGCTATTTTATTTAATTATTTTTACAAGTACATTCTTTTCTATATACCACCTAATAAGCTCCTGTAAATTTAAAAATTTTGATATTTTACATAGTACTGAACAAAAAAGTATCTCTGTTTTAATACCTTGTTATAATGAGGAACTTATATTAAAGCATACATTAAATGGTTTAATGGAAATTAACTATGATGATCTAGAAATAATCTTTATTAACGATGGTTCAGAAGATAACACCTTCAATATATTATGTGATTCACTAAATTTATCTTTATTAGAAATTAATGGGTCATGTTTGTTGTCTAATGAAATAAAAGGAATATATAAATCAAATACCTATCCCTTTATCTATATGATCGATAAAGTAAATAGTGGAAAAGCTAATAGTTTAAATATAGGCACATCTTATTCTACAAAAGAGCTTATTGTAACTATGGATGCCGATTGTGTCTTGGAAAAAAACGCTTTAATAAGCATGAACAAAGTATTTGATGATCCAAATGTGATTGCATCAGGGGGAGTTGTTCATATTATGCAGTTATCTAAACTAGATACTAAACTAAAAAAAGTAGTCTTAATGCAAGCTTTGGATTACATAAAAGGCTTTTATATATATAAATCATCCCTTGCCTATAATAATGCCCTAAGTATAATTTCAGGTGCCTTTGGTGTATTTAAAAAAAGTGTGATTTTAGAAGTAGGTGGCTTTAAAAAAGGTTTAGGAGAAGACATTGATATAACTTTAAAGTTTCAAGAATATGCAAAAGAACATAATAAAAAATTAATTTTTAATAAAAATGCCATTTGTTATACTGAATGTCCTGAAAACCTAAGTGAACTAACTAAACAACGAATTCGGTGGCAAAAAGGTTTTATTGATGCTATTTTTAGTAATAGTAATTTTTTATTTAAAAATATTTTTAAAACTAATGTATGCTTTTATATTATTATAGATGCTTTATTAAGTAATTCTATTGCCACTATAGTATTTATATTTAATATTATTTTAATATTTGCAAAGCTAGCATATGGTTATCCCCTACATACAATTTATTATTACTTAAGTACTGTAATATTTAATATATTCTCTTCTGTCATAGCTATTAGGGCCGCACAGAAAAATGTACCAACTTTAAAAACTAAAAAACTCTATTTTATGATTATATTAGATATATTCTTTTTTCAAATCCTAAGGATATTCTATTTTATAAATGGGACAATTACCTATTTCTTTAATAATACAAGTTGGAATAAAGTCACTAGAACAAATAATTGTTATAAATTATAGTATTTCGGAGGATTAGAAATGAAAAATGAGAAAAAAGTATTTAGACATGAAATAAAATATTTCATTAATAAAAAACAAATCTCTGAATTAAGATTATTTTTAAAAGAATACATGCAAATAGATAGCCATTGTAAAGAAAAAGGTTTCTATTGGATTAGAAGTCTTTATTTTGACACTATGGACAATGGAGCCTATTATGAAAAAATCATAGGTCATAATATTAGAAAAAAAATAAGACTACGTTCATATGACACAAATTCATCTACTGTAAAACTAGAAATTAAAAATAAATATGATAATTACATTTTAAAAGAAACTGCCTCTATATCTAAAGAAGATGCTTGTAACCTTATTAAGGGCAGTTCTTTTCCCTTACTTAAATATAATGAAACTATAACAAATAAAGTATTTTTCTTTATGCATAGAAATTTTTATAATCCTAAAGTTATTATAGATTATGATAGAGAGGCTTATATATATCCTTTTGAAAATATTAGAATTACTTTAGATAAAAATCTTTATGCATCATTTAGCTCCTATGATTTTTTCAAAAAAGATATACAAATGTTTCCAATGTTTAACAACCCCATATCTATATTAGAAGTTAAATACAACAATATACTACCTATATCTTTACAGAAAGTATTATCCAACTTTGAAATTCAAAGATCCCAAATAAGTAAATATTGTCTAGGACGAAACATATTAAAAAAATAAAAAGGAGAGAACTATTATGAATAGTTTAATTGAGCAAGAAAGTTTATTTACCTTACTTAACGGCACAAACTCTTTTACTATTAACAATATTATTTTTAATATAGTAATCACTACTATATTGGCTTTATTTATATATTTCGTATATAAAAAGACTTTTTCTGGTGTTACCTATTCACAGAATTTTAATATAACAATAGTTATGGTTTGTATAATAACTGCCATTATTATGATGTTAATAGAAAATAACTTAGCCCTATCTCTAGGTATGGTTGGTTCCCTTTCTATTATACGTTTCCGTACTGCTATTAAAGAGCCTAGAGATATTGGTTTCCTGTTTTGGGCTATTGCAGTTGGTTTATCAGCTGGAACTCATAAATTTATTATAGCTATTATTGGAAGTATAATTTTGGCCCTCCTGTTATTAATATTTAATAAAACTATTTACTTTGATTATTGTTATTTATTAATATTAAGGGGAAGTAATATTGAATCTAAAGATGTATCAGATATATTAGGGGAATATAAAATACCTTCCAAATTACGTATGAAAATGACCAAAGATTTTTTTGTGGAAATAACTTATGAAATAAAATTGAAATCAATCGAAGAAGATTTATTAATAAAATCTCTTAAGTCAATTGAAAATATAGAAGAAGTTCATATTGTATCCTATAACGGAGAAGTAAGTGGATAATTTTAGTTTAAGAGGGTGAAATAATGAAAAAGGTAAAATCTCCAAGAATTATATTCTTATTTTTATGTATATCTATTATTTTTTACTTAGGATTTAAAAAACATATATTTACATTTAATAATATAAAGGAATCTCCAAAGTATAGTTTAGTTATTAATGAAGTAATGATAAATAACAGAAATAGTATAAGAGATGAAGAGGGAGATTTTGAGGGGTGGATTGAAATTTACAACAAAGGAAACAATCCAATAAATCTAGATGGTTTTGGACTATCAAATGACCCCACCCAGCCTTTTTTATGAAGATTTCCTAACAAAGTAATAAATCCCAAGTCTTTTTGCTTAGTTTGGGCATCGGCAAAAAATATAAGTAAAAAAGATATGTCCTTACATACTAATTTTAAATTGAAAAATAGTGATAGTGTAATAGTTCTTACAGACCCCACTAATCATTGGAGCCATATATTCCTTCTTAAAACTATGATAGATAATATCTCCTATGGAAGAAAACCTGACGGAAGTTTAAAACTATATAGATTCGATGAAGGTACTCCAAATAAGACTAATATAATTGAACCTTTAGTAAAAAACTTTTGGGACGAAAGATTATTTCCTCCTGAGTTTTCCCATAACAGCGGTTTTTATAAAAATAGCTTTAGTTTAATTTTAAAAACAAAGGATTCTAGTGCTAAAATTTATTATACTTTAAATGGTTCCATTCCTACAAAAAATTCAAATATATATACTAAACCTATATTAATTCCATCAAAGGATAACTCAGCTACTATAGTCAGAGCAAGAATTTACAAAAAAGGTTATCCTAAGAGTAAAGTTATAACCCATAGCTATTTTATTAATAAAAATATTTATAACAAATACAATACTCCTATTGTTTCTTTAGTAACAGACCCCAAAAATCTATTTAGCTACGAAAAAGGAATTTATGTTCTAGGAAAAACTTTTTATAAATGGAGAGTTAACAATCTAAATGAAAATATAGATCAAACCTCACCTGCTAATTATAACCAAAGAGGTAAAAACTGGGAGAGACAAGGAGTTATAAATCTCTTTGATGAAAAGGGAAATTTAAAATTAAGTCAGAATATAGGTGTTAGAATTCATGGAGGATATTCAAGGTTTAATAAACTAAAATCTTTATCATTATCTGCTGATAAAAACTATGATGATACAGATTATTTTAATTATAATTTTTTTGATAAAGGATGTAGAAATAAGATTAACAATAGTCAAATTACTCAGTTCTCAAAAATACTTCTTAGAACCTCTGCTACTGATAGTAAGCACTCTTTATATAGAGATGTTCTTACTCAAAGTTTAATACAACCAGTCCAACTACTTGACACCCAAAATTCTAACCCTTGTATAGTATATATAAACGGAAAATACTATGGGATTCATAATATTAGAGAAACCTATGATAGTAATTATATCAATAGTTACTACAATATAGATAACGATAATATAGTCATAATAAAAAACCCCACCGGTGGAACAGCTGTTGAAGTAGAAGAAGGCTTTCCAGGAGATGAAATGCATTATAATCGATTAATTAATTATATAAAAAAATATGATCTAAAAGTTGATAGCAATTATAACTTTGTAAAATCCCAAATCGATATAAATAATTTTATAGAATATAATATTTTACAAATTTATTGTGATAATAGAGATTGGCCTGGTAATAATGTTCGTATATGGCGTAAAAGAACTCCCATTTACGAACCTAATAGCTCCTATGGTCATGACGGACGTTGGAGATGGCTTGTATTTGATTTAGACTATGGTTTCGGTCTATTTATAGGTGATAAAGCAGCTACAAATAATTCACTAGAAAGAGCTACTGAAGAGAATGGACCTGATTGGCCTAATCCTCCATGGTCTACTCTGTTATTAAGAAATCTACTTAAAAATAGTGAATTTAAAAATCAATTTATTAATACCTTTGCAGATAGATTAAATACTGTTTATTCCACTGAAGTTGTATTAGATAAAATTGAGAAGCTACAGAAAATTTATTATCCTAATATACAAACTCATATTAACAAGTGGGACCTGCATAATAAAACTATTGAAAACTGGAAAAAAGAAATAGAAGTTTTAAAAAGTTTTGCTATTAAAAGACCTCACTATATGAGAAAATTTATTATTGAATATTTCCATTTAAAAGATTTGTGTAATATAACTATTAATATGAGTGAAGGTGGTTTTATAAAAGTTAATTCTCTAGAGATAAGAAAGAGTAATATTCCATGGAAAGGTACTTATTTTAAAGATATTCCTATAACCCTAGAGGCTATACCAGATCCAGGTTTTACATTTGTGGGCTGGGAAGGTAATAAAGATTACCAGAATAAAAGTCCTAAGATACATTTATCAGAAACTTATAATTTAAAAGCAACTTTCAAGAGGTTAAAAAATGATTAGTCTAACTCAAGACTAGGGGATGATTTTTATTAAACTAAATAAAAAAATAATTATATTATCTTTAATTATAACTATATTTATGTATCCTAAAACAATAGTTACAGTGATAAATATGGGAAAAGATGTTTATATAGCAAGGAAACTTAGTATCTATAAAACAAAACCTAAAAGTCCAACTACCATTAGCAATGATAAAGCTAAAATTATCTTTATGTTTGATGGTGGTCATAAAAGTATTTATAGAGATGTTTATAAAATAATGAATAAATATAATTATAAAGGTAACATACCAATTATTCCATCTATGATTGATGATAAAGAGCATTTGTCTTATCAACAACTCTCATCATTATATCTGGAAGGTTGGAATTTATTAAACCAGTCATATTATCATAAAAAAAATATGTACGATAAATGTAATGAACTTCTTTTAGATTTTGATAAAGGAAAGCAATGGATGGACAATAGATACCTCGGTAAATTTAGTGACATGATAGTAGTACCTTATGGAGAAATTAATCCTTACCTTATTTACCAACTTAAAAATTCTGGATATAGTAATATCAGAACATCAGATAATATAATTGTTCTAAATAGTAGAAAAATTCAATATTTACCAGTAACTACTATACACTTATTGTCAAGTCTAACCGTTAATGAAGTAAAAGATAAACTCTTAGAAGATTATAGTAAGAATAATATCTTTATTCTTGTTCTGAATAAAATTAAATATAATAATGATGAATATTACTTAAGCTATAGTAAAAAAGATTTTCAAAGTATTATTAAATTTATATATGAAAATAATGATAAATTTCAAGTTATAACTTACTCTCAATTATTCTAAAAGACAGGCAAACATTTTTATACTATACAGTGTAACTTATTGATTTTATAATTTATTCTTAGTATAAAAAACTGTTTAGGAATATATTCCTAAACAGTTTTTTATTATATTGTAAAATAATGTATATAAACTTTATTTCATAATTTTAGAGATATTATTTGAAAACTCTATAGGATCATCTATTGGTAACCCTTCAATTAATAATGCCTGATTATACAATAAGTCTGTATATAATTTAAGTTTGTCATTATCCTTTTCATAGGCATCCTTTAATGAATTAAACACCTCATGATTAACGTTTATTTCTAATATTTTATCGGCTTGAACTTCTTGATTATTGGGCATTGATTTTAATATTTTTTCCATTTCTATGGATACCTCTCCATCATTAGCCAAACACACAAGGTGATTTTTTAATCTTTTTGATGCTCTAACCTCTTTTACTTTACCATCTAGTATATTCTTCATTTTTTCAAATAATTCTTTACTCTCTTTATCTTTACCCTCAGAGCTATTTTCGTTTTCTTCAGAGTCTATACCTAAATCTCCACTAGATACGGACTTAAATTCTTTGTCTTTATAGGACATTAACATTTTTATAGTAAACTCATCTATTTCATCAGTAAAGTATAGTATTTCATATCCTTTTTCCGATACCATTTCAGTTTGAGGTAATTTTTCAATTCTTTCCTTTGACTCCCCTGAAGCATAATAGATGTACTTTTGATCTTCAGCCATCCTTGAAACATATTCATCTAGAGTTACCATTTTTTCTTCTTTAGAAGAATAATACATTAATAGGTCTTTTAAGAAATCTTTATTTGCCCCAAATTCTTCATATACACCATATTTTATCTGTCTACCAAAGGATTTATAGAACTTCTCATATTTATCCCTTTCATTTTTTAGCATTTTTTCTAATTGGCTCTTAATTTTTTTCTTAATATTTTTAGCTATAACTTTTAACTGTCTATCATGTTGCAGCATTTCTCTAGATATATTAAGGGATAAATCTTCAGAATCCACCATCCCCTTAACAAAACTAAAGTAATCAGGAAGAAGATCTTGACATTTATTCATTATTAATACTCCATTTGAATATAGCTCTAGACCCTTTTCATACTCCTTTGTATAATAATCAAATGGGATATTTTCAGGAATGAATAATATAGAATTATATCTTACAAGACCATCAGCTTTAATATGTATATGCTTTAATGGTTTATCAAATCCATAGTGCTTTTCGGCATAGAAATTTTCATAGTCTTCATCAGTAAGTTGTGATTTATTCTTTTTCCATATTGGGACCATACTATTTATAACTTTCTCTTCAGTTACATCTTCATACTCATCTTCTGCTCCCTCTTTAAGTTTGCTTTCAGTTATATCCATTTTGATTGGATAACTAATGAAGTCAGAGTATTTTTTTATAATGGATTTTAGTTTATATTCCTCTAGATACTCATCATAATTCTCATCTTCTGTATTTTCTTTTATTTTTAATATAATATCTGTTCCAAAGGAATCCTTATCACACTCTTTAATAGTATATCCTTCTGCCCCTTCTGAATGCCATCTATACCCTTTGTCACTGCCAAAAGGTCTAGTTATAACAGTTACATCTTCAGACACCATAAATGCGGAGTAAAAACCAACACCAAATTGTCCTATGATATCATGGCCATCTTTCATCTCATTTTCACTTTTAAATGCTAAAGACCCACTTTTAGCAATAGTTCCTAGATTATTTTCAAGTTCCTCTTTTGTCATACCTATCCCTGTATCAGAGACCTTTAATATTCTTTTTTCTTTGTTTGGTGTTACTTTTATATAATAATTTTCTTTATTAAACGTTAATGAATCATCAGTCAACTCTTTATAATACATTTTATCCATGGCATCACTGGCATTGGAAATTAACTCCCTTAAAAAAATCTCCTTATGGGTATAAATAGAATTAATCATCATATCCAATAATCGTTTTGATTCTGTCTTAAATTCTTTTTTCATTGCGTTTCTCTCCCTTCATAAAATTGGGGAATGAATTCCCCTCTACATTACCGAGGTTTATCCCCTATGATTAGATATAAGTAGCTTCGAATTCATTCGAAGGTTACCTAAAAAAAATAGTTAGCACTCTATAATAATGAGTGCTAATTATTATATAACACATTATTATTCCTATGTCAATAAATTCAATTTTTTTATTACCCTTACGTGATTCATTTAGTATTATAATCTCAATTTATGAAAGAATATAGATAACATTATAGAAAGGAGGTTTTTCAATGTCAAAAAAGTTTATTAATCCCAATGCTAGAAAAGCTTTAGAAGAAATGAAAGCTGAGATAGCCAATGAACTCGGTATAGTACATGAGGAAAATGTCGACGGGGGAAATAAGACTTCTAGAAACAACGGTCATATTGGAGGTTCTTTAGGTGGTAATATGACTAAACGGCTAGTTGAAATGGGAGAAAATCAATTAATCAACCATAGAAATAATTAACCTAATAAAAAGCCTGAGAAATTCCTTTCTCAAGCTTTTTATATTTATTTTTTATTTATCTCCTCGGTCAATCTAATAATCTCATCTACCATATCACCAATGTATTCTATGGTATTTAAAAGAGGTTTGTCTGTAGTTATATCAACTCCAGCCATTTTAGCAAGTTCAACAGGAGCCTTTGTTCCTCCTGCCTTTAATACATTTTTCCAATCCTCTACAGCCTTTTCCCCTTCATTTAATATTCTCTGACTTACTTCTGTAGCTACCGTTAGTCCCGCACTATAGGTGTAAGGATAAAGTCCCATGTAGTAGTGGGGCTGTCTCATCCAAGTAAGTTCGGCCCCTTCATTTATAGTTACAGAATCTCCCCAGAACTTTTCCAATACTTCCTTCTTAAGTTCACTTAGTTTTTTAGCATGAACTGAGCCACCTTCATCAATTATCCTATACACTTCCCGTTGATATGCTGCTTCCAATAAATGGGTTACAAAGTTATGATAGTATGTATTACTAATCATAGAAGATAATACCCATCTCTTAAATCTAGGATCATTTTCTTGTTTTATTAAATAATTAGTTAAAAGCATTTCATTTATTGTAGATGGTGCCTCAATAAAGTATAGTGATGGTGATTCATTAAAAAGATTATTGTGTTTTTGGGAAAACATGAAGTGACCTGCATGTCCTAACTCATGTACTAGAGTAAACACTTCGCTCATAAGACCATTCCAAGAAAGTAAAATATATGGATGTATTCCATAGGGTGTAGCACAGAATCCCCCTGTGGATTTACCCTTATTTTGAGCAAAATCAACCCATCTTTCATCATAAGACCTCATAACAAGATCAAGATAATCCTCACCCATAACTTCTAATGCACCTTTTATATACTTCTTAGACTCTTCTACAGTCACCTTAGGATCATAGTCTGGATCTATAGATACCTTTAGATCTGCAAAGGTCATTTCTTCTAATCCATATATTCTTTTTATAAGTTTTGCATACTTTCTCATATGGGGGGCTAATTTCTCCATTATAACATCAATCTGTCTGTTATATAACTCCATATCTACTTTCTGATCAAATAATAAATAGTCAAATACAGAGTCAAAATTCTTCATACTAGACATAATTTTTTCTTTTTGTACTTGCGTTTGATATGCAGTGGCAATAGTATTTTCATATTCTTTTATCTTTTTTGAAAATTCATCAAATGCCTCTCTTCTTACCTTAGTATCCTTATCTCCTTGATATGAGTTTTCAAATAATACAAAGCTAAGGGGATACTCTTTTCCATTTACATCAAATTTATCAAAATCCATGTCAGCTAACTTAGCTTGATTATATATGCTATATGGAGCATCTAATACTGGAGATAGACTAGCAAATGCCTTTTCCACTTCTGGATGTAATGTATGGGGTTTACTTCTTTTTATATCCTCAAGATAAACCTTATATTTGTCGGTATTATTTATAGCCTCTTCTAATACCTTATCGTCAACCTCCTTTAATTCACTTTCTATAAATGTTATTCTACTAAAACATTCTGATAATATACTATTATTTTTATTATATCTAGTTTGATTATCAACATCTGTTTGATCCACTGAAACTGCTAAAGAAGCATAACTCCCTGTTAACAATGCTTTTATATATAACTGTTCATATTCTTCTATACATTTTAAAATAATATTTACATTATTTAACTTACCTTTATATTTATTCTCTATTACCTTAGAACCTTCCACAGCTTCATTTAACGTTTGCTCATAGTCATCATCTGTTTTGAAAATATGGGATAAATCCCAAGTTAATGATTTATCTACTTCACTTCTTTTCTTTAACTCATTACTCACATTAATCTCCCCTTCTTAATATATTTATTCTATATATTTAAGTTCTTTATTTAGCATTATGTTTCCTTCTTTATTTATTTTTTATATGAAAAATACTACATCTTAGATTATAATTTAAGATGTAGTATTTCTTATAAGATTAATAATTATCTTTTATTATATTGTTTCTTTACATTTAATGTCAACATTTCTCTTATATACTTTCTATTAACCTTTAATACCCTTTCTATTTATCATTACAAAGTTTAAAATTAAAAACATTAATATCAATATTAATATATTATACTTATTACTAAAATTCCCTTTTATAAGACTAAGAACAAAAAACTCTTTAGTATATTTTCCCAATGTGAAAAATTCAAATGCAAAGTAACTAAAGGAAACTAAATATCCTGCTGAAAGTTTTTCTGTAATATTTGCTACAGTTAATCCTATCATCCCAAAATATACAGAAGAAATGAAAATTCCAAAAGTTACCTTCCAAATAGAAAATATCCCTCCTTGTAATCGTGCAATTAAAATAATACCTAGTATCATCATAAAAATTAATGTCATTATTAATACTAATCTAATTACAAATATAAACAAATTAGATACTTCCCTTATATAAATTAGTTGTTCTACATTGTTCTCCTCTTCTATCCTACCTATATAAGTAAGCAAAATTACACCTAATATTGGTAAATACATTTCTCCTATTCTAGATATTTCTCCATATGAAAGTCTTTTAAGGCTAAATAAAGCAGGTGTCAGTAATATTATTATAAAAGCAGCTAAAATATTCAGATTACAAAGAATTTTTATATTATATCTACCCAGTTCTTTTCTTGATCGTAAAAAATTCATCTCCCCTACCCCTTTTCCACTCAAATACTAATACTGAAATTATTAATATAGCTATTGACAATATTACATAAAAAATCCTATTAGTGATAATCTGTGGTCTCCACTGAATATACTGTTCATATTTTCCTGAGCTATTAAATCTAATCATAAATTTATCTAAACCATAATCCCCTGATAAAGGTAAAACCGACCTACTAAATAGAATAAATTGAAATGGAATTGCTACTATTCCATTTCCAAATACTATAGATATAATAAACCCAATCGATAAAGTAAATAATATTGTAGGAACTATCCATATAATTGTATACTTGTAAAACGCAAAATAATCTATCGTATAATTATTAATACTAGCTATCTTAGTAAACATTATAGTAGCATGGGTAGCTACAACAATATAACCAATAAAAACACTAACAAATAACCCTATATATTTTGCTAATATATATTTAAAAGATGAAATCTTCCTACTATATATTAAGCCATCCATTTTACTTCTTTTATCCCTAGTAATAACAAAAGCCGATAAAAATATTAAGTATATACCTGCAGTTATCCCCATATAATCGGCAAATAACCTTCCATATCCCCTTGTTAGTTTATCCTTTTCCATTAGAATATTAAAATTTTCTAGTGCTTCTTCGTAGGATAATCTTTTTCTTGTAATCATATATCTATATTCCGAATCATAATATGTATCACCTCCTAGTTTTTTATCAACTTCTTCCATTAAATCTAAATAATCTTCATATGTTATATCTATTTTTAAGCCTTTTTCTTGATATCCATCAATAGATATTTTTTTCATGGTTTTTTTTAGAAAATCTATTTGTTCTTGTGATAACTTTACAGTTTTATTCATAACAGTACCATGTATTAATGTCTCTTTATTTTTATAATCCCTGTATAAAGAGGAATACACTGATTTCATTTCTTCCATATGACTCACATCATATGTATATCCATAATAATTATTATATCCATTTTCTTTATTAGGTGGTGTAGGTTTGATAGAATCTGGTAAATCCCCTATAAATTGAGTATGATAAGAAAATATTAAAATAATTATAAATAAATAAAATGTTATACTTTTAAATTGTTGTTTTATTTCTTTGCCTATTAATTCAAAAAACATATCTACACCCCCTTAACCAATTTCATATAAGCATCTTCTATAGATGGTTTAACCAATTTAGCTTCATTTATGGGCTTATCCTTTGATAAGAACCTAGTTTTTATTAATTGGCCTTCAGATACAGTGGATATTATGGTATAATCCCTTCTTATACTATCCAAATTTTCCCTATGCATGTTTGCAGTCCACACACTTTCTTCTGCCGTTTTTATAAGCTCATTGGACTTCCCACTATATAATAAGCTACCCTCTTTCAATATAGCTAGATTCTCACATGTAAATTCAACATCTTCTACTATATGGGTGGATAGTATTACTATTCTATCATCAGAAAAATCCCTAAGTAAATTCCTAAAGTGTATCCTTTCCTCAGGATCAAGTCCCGCTGTAGGTTCATCTACAATTAATAGTTTAGGATTATTTAATAATGCTTGAGCTATTCCCAGTCTTCTTTTCATCCCACCAGATAAAGCTTTGACTTTAGTCTTTAAATGATTTTCCAAATTTACTTTTTCTAATAATTCCATTATTAAACTCCTTCTTTTGGACTTTGGAGTAATTTTTGAAAGTAGTGCTAAATAATCCATTGTTTCATATACGTTCATAGATGGATATACTGAAAACTCTTGAGGAAGATATCCCACTATTTTTCTTATTTCCTTTTTATTTGTTATATTTATATCATTTATATAAATCTCACCTTCAGACTTTTGTGTTAATGTGGTTAATATTTTGATCAAAGTGGTTTTACCTGCACCATTTGGTCCTAATAATCCTAACATTCCCTTATTTATTTCTAAGTTAATATCCTTTAACGCAAAGTTACTTCCATATTTTTTACTTAATGATTTTATACTTATCTTCATTTATAGATCACCTCCAAATAAACTAGAGTTTAATATTCTTTCATATAAAGTGCCTATGGCTAAAATAAAACTAATAATATACTCTAAAGTAACATTTTCCCTCATCATAACTAGGACTAAACAAACTGTAACTATTGTTATTGGAATAAAAGTTATAACTATTTTTTTATTTCTTTTCCTAATTTTTTTTCTATTTTCCTTTACCTTTTCTTCTTCCCATTTTTTATATTCTAAATATCTTACCTTATTCCAAACACCTTGTAAAAAATCTTTATTATTCTTTTCATCATACATAACTAAACCTCCCCTTCTAAAAGGTTTTTAAGTTTTTTTCTAGCACGATAAATAAGTATTTTCACTTGAGTCATATTTTTATTCATAATCTTAGCAATTTCCTTATAACTTAGTTCTTCATACTCCACCAAATATATTGCCATACGATAATCCATTTTCATTTGATTAATTTTTTCTATAACTGTATTTTTTCTATCTTTATTAAAAAATGATTTCTCCGGTGTATCTTCAGTGGTTAAACTAATTTCTTTAACGGGAATACTATGATTTTTTCGTATATAATCTACAGATTTATTTCTTATAATCGAATAAAGGTATGATTTAAAAGAATACTTAGGATCATATCTGTCTCTATAGACATATATCTCAGCAAAACTTTCCTGTACAATATCCTCTGCAAGATAGTAATCATGAAGATATTTTTTTGCAAAGTTGATTCCCTTCTGTCTATATTTTATGATTAAGTTTTCAAAACTTTTGGGATTTCCAGATTTAAAGCCCTCTAATAATATTTTATCTTCATTCATCTTGCCACCTCACTTTTCATTTCATCCTATATTCGTATTTTATAATAAAAAGTTACAGTTAAATTTATATTTTATAAATTTTTTATCATTTATAGTATAATTTTCTTCTAAACATGAAACAACCACCATCCTAATTAGGATGATGGTTGTTTCATGTTTAGAAGCTATTTCTTTAATAAATCTCACTAGTGTTCAATAATTTAAAAATATTACCATTGACTTTTATAACTCAAATGCTCAAAGCTAAAAAATAAGCAATTTACGATATTGGTATATAATACCAATAAAAATGAGCGTAGTTTCCCGGTAGGGATAAGCTGTAGTCTTATATGGAATTATTTTCTATATTTTATCCCCCTAGCCATAATGCCCAACTAAAGATATCTTTATTGACTAATTCAGTTATTGAATACTTTATTAATCTTCTAATTTTTAATAAGCCGTAGGCTGAGTTAGAGTGATCCTTAACTAGCTTTAGCATAATAAATGTGATAATAGCTGTAATTATTTGCATCATAACAGCATTTAAACTATGGCCAATAAACCTTTTAATTTTTAAATTTTGTTTTATCCATTTAAAGAATAATTCGATTTCCCAACGTTTTTTGTATAACCATGCTATTTCTTCACTTGACAAAGTAAAATTATTGGTTAGAAAAATTAGTTCCTTGTATTCTGAAGTTATTACCTTTACAATCCTATATTTCTGTTTTGTTTTATTACAATCATTACCAAGGTACACTATTTTATCATAAATAATTTGAGTTTCTTTATCTAATAACTGAGTTTCTGAATAAGTAACATCTAAACTCTGAACTTCAGAAGCAATAGCATTATCTTTTAATCTAGTAATAAATTGTTTCTCATTAGAATCTAATTTGTCGAATTTTTTATAGTCAATATATGCTTTATCATAAATATAAATAGCATTTTTTTCAGTCATTAGTTCATCTAACTTTGTTTTATCATGTATCTTAGCGTTTGAGACAATAATTTGTTCAGGAACACCCTTAGCAAGGTCAAACTTTGTGTGAAGCTTAATTCCAGCTTTAGTGCTACGGAACTTAGCCCACTTAAAGTAAGTGATAGCCATACTTATAGTAGATGAATCAATTAATTTTATCGCCCCAAATTTTTTTAGCTTTTCATCTATAGTTATAGATTTTAATGCTGTATTGATTAATTCATTCATTATGGGAATTAAAATTTCATAGTTTATGTTGTTATTGTAATGTGATAATGACCCTAGGCTAATGCCTTTAATTAAACTTTTTAGACCAGAATTCGATTCCATAAAAGAATGTATATCTCTCAAGCTATCTAACTTTGCTAAGTGAAAATAAATGAGAGCTTTTAAATGATTTTGAGCTATATTGTAATCAATATTCATTTTAAATGTAGACTTTTTCAAAGTATTCCAGTTAATGATATCTATAAATTCTTCGAAAAGTTTGATATAATTACCCATAGTCAGTAACCTCCTTGGTTGATATGGTTATGTGGTAATTATATTAAACCAAAGATTACTGGCTATTTTTATACCTAATTTTATGGAATTATTTCAAAAATAATCATATTACTAATGTCAATGGTTTATTTATCCATTATTTGAACACTAGTGAATAAATCTATATATTAATCTTCTCATATTCTTCTCTTAGTATGCCCATAACTATTTCATCGTGATATTTTCCATTTCTAAATATTCTCTGTCTTATTCTTCCTTCTTCGATAAATCCATTTTTCTTATATGATTTTATTGCCCTTTCATTAAAGCCATATACTACTAATTGCACCTTATTTACATTAATCTGATTAAATATAAAATCAATTAATAATTTCATTGCCTCTGTTCCATAACCCTTACTTCTATAATCCTTATTTCCTATAAATATTCCTACTATTACAACTCCATTTTTTAGATCTAATGTATTAATTCCACATCCCCCTATATATATACCTTCTTCTATAGCTTCTATGGCAAAATTATATGTATCCTTAGATTTTTTTTGATTCTCATACCAATCCATTTCTCTATCTAAAGTCATGGGATATGGTATACTTGGAGTTAAATTTAATATCACCTCTGGATCATTCATATATTTATATGCTAACTTAACATCTTCCTTTTCTATTCCCCTTAACTTTACTTTTTTACCTTTTAACATTTTTATCTACCCCCTCGCTGAAGCATAGCTTCAGAATTATAAATTGTAAATTATAAATTGTAAATTATAAATTGTAAATTATAAATTGTAACCATACCAAAGCACCTTCGGTGCTTTTTTGTTGATACAGAATACTGTGAATAAATCTTCTTTAATCTCAACCTAACTTTTCCATTACTTTGTTCAGATTATAAAACCCATATCCTATTGTGTCTAATTGTTTGTTCCCTATTTTCAATACCTTATTTTCTCTAGGTTGACCTCCTACTTCTTCATAGAATTTTTTATATTTATTGTCTTTCAAACACCAAATTATAATATTACTATAATTTTCTTTTATCAAATTTTCTATAACTTTTTTAATAAGCTTTTTCCCCACGCCTCTTTTTTGATATTCTTTCAATACATATATAGCATATACTTCTGATTCATATCTATTCTCTCTACTTTTTCCGTAGGATACAAATCCAATAACTTTCTCATCTTCCTCAGCAACCAATATATTTACTTGATTATTTTTGATTTGTTTAGACATTTTAGTTATTTTATCATTTATTTTTTTATCCCTCTTATCCATAAACTCCTGGGATACTATTCCCCTATATGCGATACGCCACGTCTTATGATTAATATTAATAATCTCCTTAGCATCCTCTTTTACCGCCTTTCTAATTAACATTATACGCCCCCCTTCTATCTTGATCTCCCCATAATAAAATCTATAGCTTCGACTTCAGTCGAAGGTTTCCTCATCTATTATTTATTCTCTATTCTTTATTCTCTGTTTTAAATTTCTTCTTTCCACTCTCTTCTTTAAAAGCAACTCCCAACCGCTTATCCATATATCTAGTTGCAAAAAACATCATTACTATCATAGCTCCAGCCAATACTAGATGGGATGTAAATATATTTGTATTATCTAATAATATACCTATAAGTGGATAGAATATAGCTGATGCTAAACTTGTTGCTAAGTTTTGAAATGATAGTATAGTAGCCCTTTTATCCGATGGTATATGTTTATTTAAATATTTTCTAGTAACAGGTCTATATAGCCCCCTAGCTATTTGTTGTAATAATATAAAAATTACTCCCACTTCCACTTTTACTAACCCCAGTAAAATAAAAGATACTATAAGTAGCGCTGCCATAAATGTAAGGGTCTTTGGTTTAGTTTTGCTCATTATTCTATCACTTATCTTAGAAACCAAAGCCGCAGTTATATTGAATATAAAAAATACAACCCCAAAGGTCTTCACAGGTATATCTACTGCTTTCATATATGGCTGAAAATATAAAAACCCTGCCCTATAAAAAATATAAAATACCATTGAAAAAGCTAATATAGCTTTTATTTTCTCATGGTTAAATATATATTTTCCACTGTCCTTTATTTGCTTAAAATATTGTATGGTATCATCATTCTCTTTTTTTATAGATGGCTCATCAAATCTTAATGCTACTATAACTGTTATAATCATAAATCCTATGGAAACTATCATAGGTAGATTTATGTTTATTTCATATATATAAGATGCAATTATTGAGCCTATAGCCTGGGCACACAATGACAGTGACCTAGCCGTACCTTCTATTTTTTGAAACCTATGTTCGTTATTTTTTGATTTTAATGAATCATAAATAAGTGCCGTATCTGCACCTGATTTTAATGTTGCACCTATACTAAATATTACTTCTGCAATCATAAATATAAAAAAATTAGTCCCTAGTATATATACTAAGAGACTAATCGCCCAAAATATGGCCCCCAAACACATACTAAATTTTCTTCCTATTTTATCGGCAATAGCCCCTGTAGGTACTTCAAATAATACCACTGAAACAGCTGCAACTGAATTTAAAGTCATTATTTGGGTATAAGATAATCCCTTAGCTACAAAAAATAACATAAATATTGGTCCTAGTATTAATAACTCCGCAAATGTAGAGTATATGTAATAATTTCTAATATTTTTTGTAATAGACATGGTGTCACCTCCTTTATTTTTTTAATATTTAGAAAATATTTTATAACTTATTGTATTAATAGTCAATTCATTTATTATTAATATTCTGTAATATTTACGCATTAAATAGGGACTGGATATTTCCAGTCCCTATTCGATATATAAATAGTTATTGGGGGATTTACAATCCCCCAACTAATTTAATTAATATGAATTTTCCTTTTTCTATTTTTAACTGAAGTTATCTTTGGAACAAAAACTTCTAAAGTTTCATTTTTAAAAGAAGCTTCTATCTTACTTGCATCTATATTTCCTACATAAAAACTCTTTCTAAATTCTCCGTAATGTCTTTCACTCCGAATATAGTTTTGCCTCTCCTCTTTTATAGCCTCGTCCCTTTTTACACTAATAATAAGATAGCTATTACTGAACTCTATATCTACAGCTTCTTTTTTAATATCAGGTAATTTTAATTTTATAAAATAATTTTTATCAGTTTCTTCTAAATCTTCTTTTATATAATCCATCACCGAAAAAAAATTATTATTAAAAAATTTTTTAATAGAAGGGGAAGAAAAGTCATCCTTCATATTTAAATGTCTTTTTCTAAAGGGTCTTATATTAAACATTTTTAAATCCCTCCTAAAAGTTCATTTAAATATTTATATAAAATAAAAACAATATTATATCTATTCCACTGAAAAATTTAAATATATTTTCATGTTTTTATTCTAATTTATATTATGTTATTTCTTTAAAATATGTGTCTATTCATTCTCTATTCTTTATTTGAGTTTACTTTAAATTATGTTAATTTCTTTTGGATGACTAATAAAGTGAAAGTATTTCTTTTATATTTACTCCTTCTATAGTCCTTTAGTCTACAGATTGTATTTTTTCAATCACACTATATCTTTCCAGCTTATTTAGGATACTAGATGTATTTATGAATACTATACCAATAAAAATAATGTCTAGTAAAATAATACTAGGCATAAATTTATATGTTACTTTTGTCTCAGTAATTAATTGGATAATATGGGTTGATAAAAATATCCCCAATATATTAGATATTATTATACTTATAACCGCATAACTTAAACCCTCTGTATAAACCATTTGTTTTAATTGCTTTCTAGTTATCCCTATCGCTTGTATTACCCCTATCTCCTTTTTCCTTGCTAATATACTAGCTGTTAATGTATTTTTAAAGTTTATAATGGATATTATGGATATTAACAGTACTAAGCCTACCACTATAATTTTAATAAAACTATTATACTCTTCTAACTCTTCCCTTACCTCTCCAATAGTGGTGACCTCTATATCTTTATTTGCAACCAACTCTTCTATATTTTTTTCTAATTTTTTATATGAATCTTGTTTTGACTTTATACATATTTTAGATATAATTTTTTCATCTTCAATATTCCTATACATTTCCTCATGCATTACTAATTTTGGTCCCACAGCTCCAGCAGATAACTTTCCAGGAATAGCTCTAACAATCCCCCCTATTACTACATCCTGTTTAATTTCCTCTCCCTTCGAGTTTATTATCTCAACTGTAACTTCATCTCCTATTTTATAATTTAAATCTTCTTTATCTTCTTTTAGAATCACTACGGGACTATTCTCCATTTCATCTGCATTGATATTTCCTTTTACTAAATAATCATTAAGAGATTTTATTCGCTCTCCATCTAATAGATACATATCTCCTAAAATTCTATCTTCTTCACTATACTTTCTTATTTTTTCTATCAATTCTTTTCTCATCTTTTTATCATCTAACTTCATGCTATAAGGCCTATGCCCTATAGTATAATAATCTTTTATTTCTTCAATACCATCTAGTTTTTCTGCAATCTTATCTAATTTAGCTTGGGAGCCTATTTTCTTAGATATTGTAATATCACTATCTAGTCCCATCTTAGTATAAACTAAATGGTCTATTTTCATATGTTCAGAATATCTTAAAAAGGTTATAAATAGTATAACACTAATAGATAAAGAACATATAGTAATAAATGTTCGCTTCTTATTTCTTAATAAATTTAAATATGCAAGCTTAGTATTTTTACTAAAAAAAGAGCTAAGCCTACTTCTTCTTTTGGTCTTATGTGACTTTCTTCCTACATAATTTACTAACTCTATGGCAGATTTCCTTGTCACGATTTTAATAACTTTAAATATAGGCAACATGACAGATATAAAAGATATTAATGTAACCAACATAATCATTTTAACTGGTATACTAATATCTATATTATTCAAAATATCAATAAAATTAATACTATAACCAATTAAAGAGCCCAATATTACACCTATTGGAATTCCTATAACACTTAAAAATAACCCTTCATATAAAATTAATTTTTTCATCTGTTTATTAGTTACCCCAATGCAGGCTACCAATGCTAACTGCCGTATTCTATCGTTTATGGACATATAAAATATACTATATATAATTAATATGGTAGCTAATAATATAATACCTATTATAACTATATATGGTATTAACGACTTTAAATCATATCCTTTAGCTTCTAATAAAAAATGATTAATTTTTATGTTTTCTTGTTCTATTCCCACTTTTTCTGCTATATCATATGATTTATTTTCAATATTTATATCATTATTAAACTTAACCAAAAAATCATATTTTAAATCTTCTACACCATATTCAGATTCAATATATTGATCTGTTATTAAGATACTTCTATTTGTCAATATGGATTCATTTAAAATACCGCTTACTACAAATTCCTTCTCTTCTAAAGCTGATAGTACATTTTTAGCATTTACTTTATATTTGCGGAACTTTAAATTAACTTTTTCTCCTATATGGGATAGATTCATTTTATCAAATATATGTTTACTCATAATTATCTCATTTTTTCTTTTAGGATAATCACCTTTAGTTAGTTTCATATCTAACATGTCTAGAGAATTTTTATCGTAATATAACATACTTAGTCTTTCACTAAAATCAACATTTCCAAACAAATAGGATTTTCCGACTTTTTTTATCTGATTATTATTCTTTATTTTATTTAGAAAACTACCTTTTTGATTAGTAAAAGTTACATGCATATCGCCAGTTACATCCATTATCCGTTCTACATTTCGTTTTTTTAAATTATACCCCAATACACCTATTACAGTAAGCAAGAGAGTCGATATTATTATAGAAATAATTATAGCTTTCGTCCGTTTTTTATTATTTTTTATATACTTCCATGATAATTTTAATAACATATCTAACTCCTCCTATACTATTAACCTTCCATCTTCTATTTTTATAATTCTATCAGCCATATTTGCTACTACACTACTATGGGTTATCATCACCAGAGTTTGATTATATTTTTTTACAGAGAACTTTAATAACTTTAATATTTCCTGCTCTGTTTCTGAATCTACATTGCCCGTGGGTTCATCTGCTAATAAAATTAGTGGTTTAGATGCTAGTGCCCTAGCTATGGCAACCCTCTGTTGCTGTCCTCCCGATAACTCTCCAGGTAGGTGATTTCTTCTATCATATATTTGTAATGTCATCATCAAGTCTTCTATGTATTCCCTATCTACATTTTTATGATCTAACTCCAAGGGCAATATTATATTTTCCCATGCTGTAAGCACTGGCAATAGATTGTATGATTGGAATATAAATCCTATGTTTCTTCTTCTAAATATAGCCAAATCGTCTTTAGTCATTGAATGTATATTTCTATCTTCTATTAAAACTTCACCTTCAGTTGGTTTATCGAGTCCACCTAATATATTCAATAACGTGGTCTTTCCAGAACCTGAAGATCCTATAATCGATACAATCTCTCCTTTTTTTATTGAAATATTTACTCCATCCAGTGCTTTTACTATATTTTCTCCCACTTCATAATACTTTTTAATATTTTGACCAGATACTATATTCACAATCTCTCCTCCTAGCAAAGTATATTAATCTTTTTCATCATCTTTATTATTACATCTTTACATTTTATTGTAAAGCGTTTTATCTGATTTTTCCACCATACTTTTTGTTAATTACAATACTTTTAAATTAAGTTTTTGAATTTCTCCTTATTATAGTGGCATATTTCTTTTTTATAATTTTCATTATTAAAGATTAATCTATCTATCCCTGGGCAGCCATTAGAACAGAAGTATCTATAGTTGCATTCTTTGCAATCTTCTATTTGATCAAGTATACATATATTTAATTTTTCTATTATTTTCCTCAAATCACTTTGGAAATTATCACTAAAGTTATCATGAAAAAAATTTCCAACTCTATACTCAGGAAAATTTAACACATCACAAGGATATACATCTCCTATTTCATCTATAAAAATAGTAGTTACTCCAGCTTTACAGAAACAGTTTCCTCTAACATTCTTTCTCATCATTTTTACATCTTCATTATTCTGTGAAGATAATTTTAATTCATCATAACACTCTTTACCTCTTCCCACTGGATCTAGTTTCCGTATAACCGGTTTAACTCCCAATTTTTCACATAATTCTTTAAATTTTATATCATCATTAATTTTTGTTTTCACCATAGATAAAGTTATTTTATCTATTCCTGCATCTTTTAATAATGTTATAGATTTTAAAACCTTTTCATAAATTCCAGGTCCCCTAATTTTATCTACACTATCTTTATCAAATCCATCTAGACTCAAATGTACTTTATCGCAAGTCTTAAATATCAATCTAGCAATCTCTTTGTTATTTATTAATGTTCCATTTGACATTATTTCTAAGCTTCCACTAAATTTTTCACTTGCATATTCTAATATTTTATCTATATCCTCTCTTACAAAAATTTCCCCACCGGTTAAACAAAGTTCTTTTATTTCTAGATTAGAAATATAATCTATTATCTTACAAACCTGCTTAAAATCTAATTCATTTTTTATATATTCTCCAGAGTTATTAGCACAATGTATACACCTTAAATTACATTTATTAGTCAAAGAAAAAGATACTGAATCTAATTTTAACTTATCATTTTCATCACTTTTACAGTCTTTAAGCATACTATGGGAAAACATTTCTTCTAGTAATTCTTCAACATAATTTCTTGTTGGTATATCCTCTGTTTTGTTTATAGTTTCTTCCAGTGTTAACTTTGCTTCTATAGACTTATCTATAAAATCTTTAACCTCTTTTAAGATCTTTATCCATACTCCAGTCCTTCCATTAATGACCATGACATGTTTACCTAAATATATAAACCTAATAAAATGATTATAATCATATGTATTTTGAGCTTTGATCACCTTTTCACCCCTTTATATGTTTTTGTTATATGGCTTTAGACTTTAATTTATTGCCTATTTCAATCATTAACTTTTGATAAGCACAATAAAAACCATTGGGTTTATTAAATTTATTTGTCATTTTATAGTTTATATATACACACATTTTACTTTTACAACATTCACTATAAGCACATTCAGAACAAATAGGGTTGCACTCCTCCTTTATTTCTTCTGGAGTTTTTATTGAATCTAAGTTGCTTATATTCCCCAAACAAAATTTTTCATCTTTTGATATATAATTACACGGATATATATCACCATTGGAAGTTATAGAGAAATGGGAATATCCTCCTAAACACCTGTCTCCATATTTTTTTAAAACTTTATATTCATACAAAGGTAATATCTTTACATCTTTAGGATACTCTTTATTTATATGTTTATTAGTTATATACCAAAGCTGTTGCTCTAGTTTAGCAAAACTTTCCTCTCCCCATCTTGAATCAAAAAAATCTGGTATAGGTTTTATTCTTTTAAATCCTTTTGAAATCAAAAATTCAATTCCTTTGGATAACTCGGAAACTGTATCCACCGTATATGTGCTTCTAGCAAAAGTATTTGGTATCCTATTAATTATATAATCCAAATTAGGTTCTATTAATTCCCAAGAGTTCTCACCACTATTTAGCTTTCTATGTGTATTCTGTATAGTTGATGAACCATCAATACTAAGGGACAAAGAGAAATTATTTTCCTTTAAGTAGTCTACTTTATCTTTATCTAATAAAGTTCCATTTGTAGTCATCTGAAAACTAACAGGATTATTAAATTTATATTTATCAGCCAACTTATTAATTTTATTAACTAGATCTTTTATATAGTCAAATTTTAACAAAGGTTCTCCCCCGAAGAATCTTATGGCTAATTTTTTCCTTGCCTCATTTTCTTTTTTGTAATACTCATTAGTCTCTATTTGGTACTCTATAAAATCAATTAGAGTCTTTTGCATTCCATTGGTAAATTCACTTTTGTCATTTTTATTAATATAACAATATGAACAGTCCATATTGCAATGATCTGTAACCCACAAATCTAAATGCATTATAACTAACTCCTTTCTTTTTCATTTTGTATACTCTTTGTAGACTTTTGAACCCTACTAGCCAAAGAATATACATTAAAAAAATCCAAATAACTAAATTCAGTATATTTTATTGGTAGGCTATTATTTATTTGTCTTAATACAGTATAATATTTATCAGATGTTAGCCCTTGAGATATTAACTTTTGATTATAGTCATAAATAGGCACTACCCTTTCTAACCCTAATAAAGTTTCTTTAAATATATACTTATCTATATTTTCTGATATATTTTCATATCTTTCTATTAACACTTTCATAATATTTCCATTACAAACCTTATAAGATCTTTTTCTTAATTCTGAATACATATATTTATTGGGTAATCTCCCCTTTTCTTGAATAATCTTAGCAACTAACGAAGTAACAATTGGTGTAGCAAAACTACTTCCCCCTAACATTTTATACCTATCATTTAAACTGTATAACATACGTTTTATTCCTTGAGCTATAAAACCTTTATCACTATTGTAAATCTTTTTGTTAGAATAGATATGTCCAGCAAATACATTAATAACTCCTTCAATTCTAGCAGGTAAAGAGTAAATCATTTTCATATTTTCAGCTGCTACTAAATGAACACCTTTGCCCATGGCATATTTACATATCTTTAAAAACTCCTTCTTATATTCCTTTATTGTTGTTCCTAAACTTAAATTAATAATATCTACCCCATAATCTATAGCAATCTCTATTCCTTTAAGTAATAATTCGCAATTTGACTGATTTTTATAATCCAATACCTTTATAACATATATTTGCGCATCTGGTATATTGTCATTGATTATACCTACAATGGCAGTACCATGACCTGACAAATCTTCATAATTGTCAGATACCTTAATCTTATTATTTGCATAATATAAACCAATTCCTTTTAATATAAGCCCTTTGTTTATATCTATATGGGGTGTAAATCCACTGTCTATAACAGCTATTTTAACCCCCTTTTTTTCTCTGTTAATTTTTTTCATTTAAATCATCACTACTTTCTCATTTCCATATAACTTTTTCATATAATCTCTTATTAAAAGTGCAATGTTGTTTTCTATAGATTTCTTTACCAAAAAGTCTTTGATCTGCCGAAGGGCAACCTCCCGTACAAAAATATCTATAATCACATTGGCTACATTCATCAACTTCATCAACTATACACAGTGCTAGCTTTGATAAGATCTCTTTACTTTTTTCATTGAAATAATCCATAAAAGCTGAAGATAATATATTCCCTATTTTATACTCTTCACTTTTTAATATTGGACATGGATAAACATCTCCATTTTCCGATATATATATTTTGTCTTCACCGGCCGTGCAAAAACTTTTAGCATTTATATTTCTTCTGATTTCATCTAATTCATCCTGGGTTTCATCATTCATATATTCCTTTTCTATGTCCAATTTATCAAAGTTCTCTATAGCTCTACCTAATGGATCCAATTTTCTCACAATAGGTTTTACCTCTAATTTATTACATAGATCATAAAAGGCACTTACATCTATTCCTTTCGCTTCAACGGCAGATAAAGTTATTTTTTCTACTTTTTCTTCTTTTAAGAGCTTTATTCCATATAGTACTTTGTCATATACTCCTTCTCCTCTAATCTTTTTTACACTTTCTTTATTATGTCCATCTAAACTTATATCCACTTGAGTACATATTTTTTTAATAATTTTAACCGTGTCTTTATTATTAATTAATGTACCATTGGTCATAATACTAACCTTGCCAGAAAATTTCTTATGTAAATATTGTAATATATCATATATATCGTCCCTTACAAATATCTCTCCTCCAGTTAAAACTATGGTTTTAACACTTAAATTCTCTAATATATCAATAATATTACATACTTGATTAAAGCTCATTTCTTCATTTGATATTCTAGTTCCTGCTTCTTGACTACAGTGTATACATTTCAAGTTGCAACGATTTGTTAAACACAATGTTACTTTTGTTAATTTATTGTCTTTTTTTGTATGTTCCCTTTCCACTATCATATTTAACTTTTTCATTGTAATTAACAAGTTATATATATATTTCCTTTCTAAATCATTTTCAATACTGTCAACTATATCTTGGATTTTTTTCTCCTTTTCCATTTCTTTTATTACAAGATTAATTAATTTCTTAGGATATTTAAACCATTGTCCTCTTAAAGTATTCATCACAATAGAATCATTTTTATTATGTATAATTTTTGTTTTACTATTAAGTTCATACACTTTATTCCACATTAAAACCCACTCCTTTACAACACCTTCCTTTTAACTATGCAGATTTAATCAGATGTGTAGAATTATCACGTATTTTATATACATCATCACAATATTTTAAAATTGTTTCTCTATGGGTTATAACAATAATAGTCCTATCTTCAAAATATTCAAATAAATTTTTGCATATTATTTCTTCCGCTTTTATATCTAATGCAGATGTTGGTTCATCAAACATAATAATAGAACTGTCCATAAAAAAAGCACGGGCTAGCGCTATTTTCTGAGCTTGTCCTCCCGATAATGTTATTCCTTTGTCTCCAACTATAGTCTCCAAACCATCAACCATATTATCGATATCTTCTTTTAAGCACACCTTTTCTAAAACCATATCTATCTGTTCTTCTGAAACATTATCATTAAACAATAATATATTTTCTTTAATAGTACCGGTGAATATATAAGGTTCTTGCCCTATACATAAAATATTCTTTCTCAGATATTCTAGTTTATATTCGTCGATATTACGTCCATCTAATAATATACTTCCTGAATAAGGTTCCCATAGCCTTAACAACAATCGTATAATACTAGTCTTGCCTGAACCATTTTTTCCCAATAAAGCAACTTTCTGTTTATTTTTTATTTTAAAATTTATATTTTTTAATATAACATTATCATCATATCTAAAGTAAACATTATTAAACTCTATATCCCCATCCAACTGTTTATTAAAATCTACACTACCATCTTTTATAACTTCATTGCTTTTAAGTAAATTAAATACCCTTTCTAAACTAGCCTTACTCTCCTTTATATCCATATATAATCTAGCAAGGGAAATTATAGGGGAATATATTCTTTGAATATACATAGTTAAGGAAAATAATGTACCCACAGTCATCTTACCATTTAAGACCTTATATCCTCCAAAACATATCACAAATATCAACCCTAACCTACTGATGAGCATTCCTAAAACACTCGATTCTATCCTTGTCATTACAAATTTCCGTTCTTTTTTCAAAAAATGATTTTGTTTATCTCTATATTTTTCATAAAAAAACTTTTCTCCATTAACCATCCTAATTTCATTAATCTTAGAAATAAATTCCTGAGTATTAGAATATAAATTTCCCCGTTCTTCACTAACCTCCATGGCCCTATTTTGTATATGTTTTCCATATTTTTTTTGTATAAATACATATATAGTCACTAGTAAAATTGAAACTAAAGCAATTTCCATATTCATACTAAATAATATTATAATTAGTCCAGTTGCTGTGACTATATTAACTAAAAAATCACTTATCATAGTGGTAGCTAAATCTTGAATTTTTATTACATCATTTTCTAAAATAGATAATATTTCTCCCGTTTGATATTTGTTGAAGAATTTCATAGAATACATCTTTAACCTTTCTATTATAGATTCTTTAGTTTTAAATATGATCTTCTGTCCTAATTTTAGAAATTTTTTTCTTTGTAAATATCTAAATAATAACATTATACCAATATTAATAATCATAGCTATTGAATATATAACAAATTTCCTTAAGTCATTTTTTCCTATCCCATCATCTATAATCAATTTTAATAAATACGGGAATATAATATTACTTATTGAATATATAAACAAACAAATAAAAGCAACTATTTGATCAAATAAAAACGTTTTAATGACCTTATTAAAATACATTATAATATAGTTATTTTTCTTCATAGCACTACACCTTCTTCAAAAAACTTATAGTAATTTAATAGAGCTAAAGATTTTTAATTATTATTATATATTAATTTTATATTCCTTTAAAATTCTAAAAGTTAGATACAATTGTATCTAACTTTTAGAATTTTAGCAGAAAATCTACTGTACTTGACTAAATATTATCATTCTTTATACTAAGAAAATCAATGTTACTTGTTTCTATTAAATCTTAGATTCCGATTTAAACCTTATAGATTTACCATAATGGATTAGTATTATCTGTTTCTCTCCAGCCACATTTGTCTATAGAAGCTGATTTTTTTTCAAAATATTCATCACAGTCATCATCACAACCATAACCATTTACCTCTATTTTTAATTCTTTTGCCTTTGCTGCCTTTATTTTCATTTCTATACCCCCTTTCTTTTTGTATTTTATGATAACCACTCCAAACATAGATCTAATTTCCACTAAATAATAGTATGTTTCTAATCTCTATAATTTTAGAAGCGGCTATCTATATTAAAACACCATAAAAATTTTTATAATGTTTTAACCTACATGAGTATAGTATTTAACTATCTATTTAATTTGGCTACTATCAACTTTCTTTAGAAAATTGTATAATACTGCAGCGACTACTTCTTGTGAATAGGTTAAAGTTTTTTCGGTAACTTTATCCCAATTTCTTTCGTTATTTGTTAAAGCTAAATCTATATATTGTTTTGCATTTACTGCTGAATCTTTTACCATATTCCATATGTAGGATTCTAGCATAAAATCCAGTCTATCTTCATATTTGCTGTATAATCTACTTGAATTCACCTTATAGCTATCCTTATTTTCATCAACCCATTTTTCAAACTCAGAGTGGTTGGTTAATACCGCTATCTTATTAGCTGCATGATGGGGAACATTTGCATCTGATATAAAATGTATTGCTCTACCCAACTCTTCCATACTTTTTTCTATTCTTCCATCTTCATAATAATCTTTTGCTAGTTTTATATGCTCTATAGCCTTTGTTTGGGCTGTAGGATTGGTAGACCCCATATAATTTTTCCCGCTATCAGGATCATAGAAATGCCCTGCAAATGTACCATAACTAATTTCATCTTTATCTGGCATATCTGCATATTTTAGCAAAATGTCAATATAATCATCATAAAAGGAAATTTTTTTATCATTTCTCAATATACTAATAGCTCTCTTTGTAATAAATTGGTGTGTTCCTGTGATATTTTCAGTATGGCTATACTGACCTTCCCCTCCTGTCCAAAGTAATTGATATCCATCTTTAGCAAAAGCAGCATTGGTAAACAAAATACACATTACCAATATAATACTAACTAGGCATGTACACCTTTTTTTCATTTAATTCATCTCCTTTTGAATTTATCTTATTTTTTAACCATTATAAACCTATACATTTTAATAATTATTCATCATCTAACTATATTTTATTGAATATAATTACTTTTTTATTGCCCAATATTATTTATATAGGTTTATTTATGTGAATTTATTTCATTTATAATTTTACTATACCTTTTTTTTCTTGTCAATGATTTTAATTGATTAATTTTAAATTTAATGCACTAATGTCTCTTTATGTAATTTTATGTTTAATTCTGATACTTGCAAATCTCCCCTTAACAAATTAATGAGGATCCTCAAAAACATAAAAATAAACCTATGATAAAAATCATAGGTTCATTGGATTTAGTACAAAATACAAACTAATATTATTCCTTTTAAAAAAAGGATAAAGCCGTATTTGCTACTTCTTTATTCATAATCACTCTATATACTAATCTTTGCATTCCTTATATTCTTCACTGTTTCCTTTCTGTCCATTTCAACAATTTCCCGTCTAATATCGGCCATTTTTTCATCTAAGCTCCCTACCATATCAGCACATTCCTTTAATTCCTGAGTAATAAGTTTTGAATCACTCCCTTTGTGTTTATAGTAAATTTTATGCTCTAAACTAGCCCAGAAATCCATAGCTATAGTTCTTATTTGCACTTCAACTTTTACATACTCTATTTTATTTGTTAAAAATATCGGAATCTCTATTATCATATGTAGACTTTTATAGCCATTAGGTTTCGGATTCTTTATATAGTCCTTTACTTGCAGAACCTTTATATCATTTTGTTTTTTTATAATTTGAAATAATGTATATATATCTGATATAAAAGAACATATAATTCTAATTCCTGCAATATCATGAATATGTTTCCTTGCACTATCTATACTAACTTCAAGATTCTTTCTTTTTAACTTTTCTATAATTCCCTTGGGCTTTTTCACCCTATCTTTAAGATGTTCTATAGGATTATATTGATGAATATGTTTGAATTCCTCATTTAAGATTCGTAACTTAGTATTTACTTCTTCTATTGCAAACTTATGAATTAATATTAGGTTTGTCCATTTTTCTAATTCCTTTGATGTTAAGGATATATCCATTTTATACGCTCCTTTTCTTTAGCTTTATTTATCAAGATTACTGTTTTTTTATTATTCTGCCATATATTTTTATTAGTAAATTTCAAGACTAAATTATTCTATTATTCTCTTCTTAAAAATTAACAGATTATCGTAAAGTTCTACTATACTTCTAACATTCTACATATTCTTTTTAATTCCTTCCATTTTCATAAGTTACTTTTATTATTTTATGTAAATCTATCTGAAATATATAATATATATTTGTCTATTTCAGATATTAATAAAAGCTTATTTCCTCATACTCTATTTTATCAAGATATGTCTCAATAGACTTTATCCTATCTTTATTTAATTTTGTTAAAAACTTTATATAATGTATCTGCCACTCATCTTTTATTTCTTTTTGACAAGAAATTGCATCCAATAAATTTATAGAATTTCCCCTTAATTCTTCATAAAAAGCTATTCGAGCTAATATAGTTAGTTCCATATCACTTAATGTACTAAAAAGATCTATATATTCATTTTCAAACAAACAATTTGCATTAAAAATATCTATCATGTCATGCAACGATTTAATACTTGTATTGAGCATATTTATTTTATCTTCACTACTTATAGACCTAATTAGTTTCTTTACTAGCATATTAAATTCATAGTCCCTAAGTTTTTCAGTGGCTCTAAATGTAATAGTATTATTTTTTATACTTTCTTTTTTATTAGTTATCACTATGCTATCAAGACTTTTATTCTCCACCCCATTTATAACCCTTCCCATAAGAACCTTTTTATATTTATTAATATAATCTAACACTCTAAATGAATTAATTTTCAAAGTATTTATTAGCTTTTGAAATGCTTGGTCTATCAATAATTCTATATCATAATTCATGAGGTTATCAAACTTTTCATTTAAAAACTTATACTGGGAACTACTAATAGCTATTTCTTCTCCTTTACCTCCAGATAAAATCGAAAAAATCGAATTGTTTATAACCAGTTCAAATATATTGATTAATTCTATTTTATAATCCATTCTAATATTTCTTCCAAAACTAATCAATATTTCTTCTATGTCCTCTTCTCTAAAATGCTTACAAAATTCAGTTTCTATATCTAAATGTTCTAAATATTTCTTTATATAAAAAACACCTCTTATTTTTATATCATCTACTGGTAAAGCCAAAGGATAATCTATACTTGCCATTGTATTGTGGGCTCCAAACATTATTTCATACTTTCTAAAGAATAAAGGTATCGCCTCATAAATTGTAGCATTATATGCTTCAAGCTTAGTATTAAGTTTATTTCTCTTTATTTTTCTATAATCTTTCATAGTTTTCTCATAATATAAACTTACTAACTCAACTCCCTTTATATATATTTCTTTTATATCCTTTGTTTTTAAGTCTATTATAGATTTTTCTACATCATCATAATTCATCATATAGGCATCTATTGAATACATAATTGAACTTAATAACTTTTTAGTAGTTTCAACTGTAACAGAAGTACTTTCACCTTTTGTATATCTCATTATTAATTTCTCTAATATATAAGATACTTCAGTTTGTATACGACTAACCTCTTTAATGTTAAGTAAACCTAATTTTAAAGTTTCATTTAAAAGTGAGGCTGTATATTGATTTTGCTCTAATTTAAACTTTTCTACTTTTCTATACTTCTCTACTTCATAATTTCCTATGTTTTGGGGTTTCACTAATATACACCCCCTTCGTTTATATTTTCCTCTATTTCTATCTTTCGTCTAAACTCTTTTACAAACTCTTGTAGTTTGCTTTTTAAAAGCTCTACTGATCCTCCGCATTCATTTTCAAAACATTTCCTAATAATATCTATCAATTGAATATCTCCAATCCTGTCCTCTGTTTCATTCTTCAAGTAATAAAATATTTCTTGTAATTCATTAAGTACAAAGATATAATCGTTTTCATCTACATAGGATGAACTACTAAAATCTTCTATAAGCTTTTTAGTAACTTGAATCCCTAATTCGACCCTGTCATAGTTTTCCAAGATATCATTTCTCACTTCAACTATTTTACTAACTTCTTTAGAGGTTAATGTTAATCCATATTTTTTGATTTTTTTATTGCTCTTTAATAACTCAGTGACATAGGATTCTTTTATAGCCTTAGAATTAAAAATAATAGGTAAAGACATCTATCTAACTCCTTTCAAAACTATTAAACTAAATTTCCCATTGACAAAATTTTAGTTTTGTGGTATAATGTAGTTTAACTTTATTTTTAATATATATTGTATATTTTTTTGCTTTTTTTGTCAATTGTTTTTTTAAATAATAACAAAAGCATCTATCATTTAGATGATAGATGCTTTTGTTACATCATGTTAACTCTACATAATTTATTTAGCACTTACTGGTATCTGTATTTCTGTTAACCAATCCTCCTCTTTTTCTCGGTTCCATATACCATCAATATAGGCTTCTCTTGGTTCTCCCATTAATTTATAACCATTATCTTCTATCCATTGATATGCAAATGTATAAGCTTCTCTGAGAAAACTTATAAATAACCTTTGTTACTCCTATCCTAAAAATTTTATTACTTATAATTATCATATAAACATACTCGCACATATAAATATAATAGCATTATTCATATTTCTTTACTTTAATTTATAACAACTTAACATTAGGTCTTAACAATTCAGACTATAAATCTAATCATTATTTTTATTATTATAATAAAAAGAGGTGAAACTGTATGCCCAATTTTAAAATTTTTAATAGTGATAAAAACCCACTAGTTACGGCTAATTATGCACAAAAAATGGGAACATCTTCAGAACTGAGTCCTCTATCGGTTGACTTAGCTGGCAATCTCAATATTAGAACACAAGATTCCCAATTTAATCGTCTTATTACTTCTCCTAGAAGTCCTTTAATTGAATTAAAATCCACATATGGTATATCAAGTTTAAGGGATTCTATAATCAAAAATGATACTGCTAATATTTCTAATGATGGCACTGAATTCAATTTATCTACAGGCACTGGCTCTACTGGAAAAGCTATTTTAGATAGCGCCGAAAGGGGGAGATATATCCCCGGAGCAACATGTCAAGCTGGTATAGGTGTTAGAACCCCTCTTAATCAATCCCTTTTAGATAATCAAGAAATTAAATGGGGATATTTTGATGATAATAATGGATTTTTATTTGGCCAGGATACAACCGGTACTTTTATAGCAATCAAGCGTTCTGGTACTATAGTTAATAAGGTTTATCAGGAAAATTGGAATGGGGATAAACTTGATGGTACAGGTCCAAGTAAATTTACTTTAGATTTAACTAATGGAAATATATATCAAATAACCTATACTTGGTATGGTTATGGTACTGTGGAGTTTCAAATAGTTATGGGAGAAGAAAATAAAAATAACGTCCAAACTCTTATTACTGTTCATAGATTTAGACCAACCGAGGAAACCAGTGTTAGTGATCCCAATCTACCAATTAGAGCTGAGGTATCCAACAACGGCACCGAAAATAATGATATTTCCCTTTTGGTAGGGGGACGTCAATATAGTATATTTTCTAATTACAACCCTAATATAAGAATCACATCTGAATACAGGACCTTAGAAAGTGTTAGCAATACCACATTTGTTCCTACAGTAACATTTAAGCGAAAAAACGAATTCCCATCTAGCTCTGGTAGGACAAATTCTGTTAGTGTAAAATTAGAAAGTATTGATATCTTATCAGAAAATGATGCCCTATGGGAAATACGATTTAACCCTACTATTTCTGGAGGTACAACTACTTTTGAAGATATTAGTAATATTGTCCCTTCAGAAACTGCCGTAGAGGTCAATACTAAAGCTACCAGTGTGACAGGTGGACTAAAAGTCATTTCAGGAATCACTGGTGGTGGTTTTTCAAAATCCCAAAGTTTATCACAGATTAATAATCTTAACTTAGATTTCAATGGAAGCCAACCGGTTTCACTAGTAGTCCGTAACTTAAGTACATCAGGAAATATAACTGTCGTATTTAGAGTAAGAGAAGAATGGTAACTTTTCTATAATTATTTTAATTATTTATATTTGATTATTATTAAATACTATTATACTAATATTTAGAATAACAGTAGTACTATATTATAAGATTCATATACTATAGATAGGGTATATGAATCTTATAATACTATAAACTCTAGAAAGGAGATTTTCTATATGAAGATAGGAAGTTTAATTATTAAAGTTATTGTTGCAACTCTTGTTATTGCCATATCGGCATTTTTCACCCCAGGAATGTCTAACGAAGGAGGCTTAGGCTCGTTGTTTTTAGCGGCAATAGTAATCGGGATATTAGATTGGGCTATATCAAAATTAACTAATATCGATGCATCACCTTTTGGAAGAGGCTTTGTAGGATTTATTTTAGCAGCTATTGTACTATACTTAAGCGGAATAATTGTTGATGGTTTTACTGTAACCATATTAGGAGCAATTATAGGTGCATTAATAATAGGAATTGTGGATGCCATTATTCCTGGAGATAAAAAGACTATGTAATAAGTTGGGGGATTACGAGTCCCCCAACAACTAATCAATTAATTAGACAAACAGTTGGCATCCATACCACAAGAAAAAGGTCACTTCAAAGTAACCCATTATTATTTGAAATAACCTTAAGCTCCAACCTTTTCTTTAACTATATTAATAATATCTACAATACTATCTATCAAATAATCTGGGTTATATTTTATAACCTGCTCTATAGGTACCCCTGTATATTTAACAAGACACGTTTCACATCCTGCATTTTTTCCACTTAATATGTCATTATGACTATCTCCAACCATCATCGCTTCTTTCGGGTCTACCCCTAGTAATTCACAAGCTTTTAATATAGGCTCTCTATCTGGCTTATGTTTTTCTGTATCCTCTGGGGTAATAATAACATCCATTAACCCATATAAATCAAATAACTTAAGACCTCTATTCGCAACACTTCTTATTTTAGATGTTACGATACCAACTTTTAATCCATAATTTTTTAATCCTTTAATTCCATCTTCCACACCTTCAAAAATTTCAGCAAGTTGGTCATGAATCTTTATATTATGTTCTTGATAAGCCTTAACCAGAAATTCTGGATTTTCAGGATGATACCTTTCCATTGTGTAAGCTAAAGGCTCTCCAAAATATTTAGATAATTCTTCATTGGGCACCTCTATGCTAAGATGAGTTCTAAAAACATGTTGAAATGTTTCTATTATTAATCTATTAGTATTTATTAATGTTCCATCTAAATCAAATAGTATAGCTTTTATCAAATTACTTCCCCCCATAAATTTATGTCATTTTATTAGTTCTTATTATAACTAAAATTTTATAATAAAGCTATTAATTTATATTAACTATTAACCTGAAGCCTATATTTAAACACCCTATTCCTTAACTAAATAAAAAATACTACCTTTATTATTTTAAAGGTAGTATTTTTCTCACTATGTACTTGATAACACTATATATTTTCCTTCATACTATTGATTTAAAAACTCTTCTAAGTCCTTTACTTTTACATTTAAATCACTGGTCAAATCCTTAGATTTATTCATGTTAATTAAATTATCATCTAAATAAGAGTTCGTTTGTTCTGCCCCTGCCAAAGTTTCTTCAGATACTGCACTTAATTGTTCTATCGATATTATTATCTTTTTATTATCTTCTTTTATCTCACTTATTTTATTTACTATAGAGAAAATAGTTAACTTAATTTTTTCTGTATTTTCTGTTGTTTGATTTAGAGAATACTGGGTTTCTTCTATAGATTTATTTTGTTCTTTACTAATTTGTGATAAATGGAAAAATTCTTCAATTGACTTATTCATAGTATCCTCTAGATTTTGTATTATATTAGAAACATCATCTATAAAATTCTTACTTTGAACCGACAATTTTTTAACTTCTTCAGCTACTACCCCAAAACCTTTACCCGATTCTCCAGCTCGAGCTGCTTCTATCGAAGCATTTAAAGCCAATAATCCTGTCTCATCTGCTATATTACTAATTCCTTCTGTTATATTGTTAATTACAGACATTTTATCTTTAAATTGATCAAATACACCATTTATTATTTCTAATTCATTTAATACTATATCCGACTTTTTCACAAGAGCATTCATTTTGTTTTGAGAATGTTTTATTAGTTTATTATTCTCTTCAGCCAGTCTTTCTATTTCGTCAGCTTCAACCTTAGTGTTATCTATTAGCTTTTGGATATCCTTTACTGCCAAATTTTGTTCCTGAATATTATTACTTGTATTAGTATTTCCCTCTACTATTTGATCCATATTTGAATTTATTGTTAGAAGATCCTTAGTTGCTACATTTATAATCCTTCCTACTTCAGTAGTTGAAGTATCAACATTAACTATAGTATCCTTAATTCTATCCATTATTTTTTGCAATCTATCTCTTTGATTTAGTATTCTTTTTGTACTTTCTTCATTTTTATTTAACATAGAATTTAATTGACTTTTCATAAGATAACACAATGCTACTACAATAAATATTCCTATCATTTTGTCATCTATACTATCTAAAAAGTTACTTTTATAGAACTTCAAATTATATATTACATTGGCTATTACAGCTCCCACAGTTGAAACTATTAGTAATGAATTTTGCAGAGATAATGCAGCCACTATTATAGATATTATGTAATAAATCCCCAAAATGTTATCCTTGGGAAATCCTATTAAAGTTAAAGATACTATAATAAACAGTTCTCCCACTAGTATGGACGATAATATTTCAACTTTATTATATAGCTTTTTGGCAACAAACACATTGAAAAAAGCAAATGAAAGGGCTATTCCCCCTTGTATCAAACTAACAAAAACATTTGCTCCCATAAGTTTTGGGAGTAATAAAAAATACCCCCCTAAAATAAAACACAGAATACTTATTACTAACTTAATTTTCCCCATATTCTTTATTATAAATTCACTTTTTATATCACCACTTCTTATTTTATCCAAAGACAAACCCCCTTTTATTATATACACTAATTATATTATGCCTTATATAAGTTTGTCAATATAGCTCTTATTTTGTATTAATATGGCGAATTTTAGTGTTGTTATTTAAATGCTATATATAATTGTCGACTAAAAAAATACTACCCTAAAAATAATAAGGGTAGTATTTTTCCAAAAGTCTACTTTTTTAACTATCTAATATAGTTTATAACATCCATATTTCTCTTTGATGGTCCTTGGGTATTTTCATTACTCTTATATCCTATTGATACAGCATAAAATGGTTTATATCCCTCTGGTAAATTTAGTTTTTCCACTTCATCTGTAAGGGTAAAGAAAAATCTAATAAGTCCTATCCATACAGTTCCTAATCCCATACTTTCACTAGCTATCAACATATTCTCTATTGCTGCCGAACAGTCTACTAATGATGAGCTAACATCTTCTTTTCCTGAAACAATTATTATAGTTGGTGCATCATAGAATATATTTACAGGGCTTTTTCCCATATTTGATATCTTCTCATTATCACTTTTAACCATGATTTCCTTTGATTTATCACTTATATGATTAATCATATCCTTATCTTGTATAACAGTGAAATGCCAAGGTTGTAAGTTGTTGGCAGTTGGCGCTTGTATACCCGCTTCTAGTATCGTTTGCAATTCTTCCTCTGTTATTTGATCTTCTTTATATTTTCTTGTGCTTCTTCTATTTTTAATTGCTTTAAGAACTTGGTTTTCCATATTAAAACTCTCCTTCTATTTTTGAAAATTTTCATATAATAATGTCACCTATTTTTTAAATAACTTTCTTACAAATATTCATCTCAGGCTCTCTGTTCATATAACTACTCATTTTAGGTACTATGTTTTTAAAATGTTCTGAAGCCATATGACTTTTTAAATGTTCCATTGTTTCCCATTCTTCTATCATTATTAATATATCAGGTTTCTTTTGGTCCTGATACATTTCATAATTTATACAACCCTCTTCATTTATTGTTGCTGCCACTAGTTCCTTTGCTAACTTTAAAACTTTTTCAACTTCATCTTCTTTAACAAAGTTCTTTGCCATAACCTTTACCATATAATTTCCTCCTCATTTCCTTTTTAATATTAGTATAAGGGTTATAGTGAACTCTAAGTCAATACTTTTTTATATTATTTTCAGTAAATTTTTTCATTCAAATGAAAAATGTTAATAATTTCTATTTTTATCACTATACCAATCTAAAGTTTTATCAATTTTATCTATGTGGGCCTGTAGTTCCTCCATCTGCATTTGAACCTTTTTCTTATGTGATTTTAATATCTCTATTCTTTCTGGTAACGTATGTTCCCCCTCACGGATCAAATCTAAAATATATTTAATATCAGAAATAGACATTCCAGTATTTCTTAGACAACGAATTAGACCTATCCAAGAAAGATCTTTCTCATTAAATATTCTAATACCCTGTTTATCCCTTTTTATTTCCGGTAACAATCCTTCTTTCTCATAATACCTTAATGTGTATGTGGTTAATCCCACAGCTTCAGCAGCTTTTCCTATTGTGTACTCCATCTCCATGCCTCCATCATTTATTTTATATTATTATCATATTTAGTTTTTAGTTTAGTATATTGTATATCTTATGGAACAAAATTCTCTATGTCAATAACTCTAATGATAATCATAAAAACACCTAGGTTAGTAACCTAGGTGTTTTCTTAATGTTTAAGGAATTTAAAAGTATTATTTATTTAGGAAACAAAAGACACTGGGAAAAAAGCCTTTCATATCCTTCGGTTGCCCCTAACTCCATATAATCCAATTCATTGCCCAACTGCTCCAGTTCTTCTTTTACATCTCCAGACATTAATGCCATATATGCTCCTGTTTTAGATGAGTTACCTACATATACCAGTTTATCCCTAACTTCCTCTGGTAAAATTCCAGTTTTGATTAAGCTATCAGCAGGTAAATGGGCTCCAAATTGTCCTGCTATAATTACTTTATCTAACTGATCCATTTCAATATTTGATTGTTTTAACAAAGTATAAAAGCCGGAAAGAATAGCTCCCTTTGCCAATTGTACCTGTCTTACATCCCCTTGGGTAATTAATAGTTTGTCTTTCCCATCCTTTAAAATAAACTCCCTCTTTTTCCCATTTAATTGAATCATATTATAACGATAATCTGATTTTTGTAATTTTTCTTTTTTTATAAATGCTCCACTTTTCTTTATAAGTCCTGTATCTATCAGTTCTTTAACTACAGCAAGTATTCCACTTCCACATAAGCCAATAGGCTCTTTATCACCTATAACCTTTGTTTTAATCCCCTCTTTAGTAATCTCTACATCTTCTATTGCTCCCTCTGCTGCCCTCATACCTGAACTAATATTCATACCTTCTAAAGCTGGTCCCGCAGCACATGAACAGGAAATAAGCTTTCCACGATTGGATAAAACAATTTCTCCATTGGTTCCAATATCTATAAAAAGTATGTTTTCTTTAGATTTATGCAACTGAGAAACATATGCTCCCGCCACTATATCTGCTCCTATATAGGATGATACCGATGGTAAACAATATAATCTTGCTCCCATGGCTACCTTTAGTCCTATATCCTTTGCTAAAATATTTTTGGACCTTACAAAAATAGGGGCATAGGGTGACTTCCCAATAGCCGTTGCATCAATCCCTAATAGAAAATGCATCATTGTACAGTTAGCTGCCACAGAAACCTCATATATATTCTTTTTATCTATTTTTACTTGATCGCACATATCTTCAATCATTTTATTAATGGCATTTACAATTGATTGTTGTAACTTTTCTTTAGCAATTCTAGGATTTTCCAATTCATAGGTAATCCTGGTTAAAACATCAAGCCCAAATTTTTTTTGAGGATTAATCATTGAAGCTGTGGTCAATTCTTTGCCATCATTCATATTAATCAGCGATGCTACAACTGTTGTAGTTCCAATATCAATAGCGACTCCATAAAGAATTTCTCTAGTATCTCCAGTCTCAATTGCCATTAAGTCTTTTCCATTAAAAACTGCTGTAATATCTTTGTCTAAAGTCTCTCCTTTATTTAATATTCTCCAATCAAACCCTTTTATACCAAGGGTTTCACATATGGAGTCCTCAAGGGAGATCTGATTATCTAATGTGGGTGCTTCTATCTCAAAGACTTCTTTCCTTATAGAAGGATTAAACTGAAACTTAGGCATATAACCTGTGGTCAAAACTTCATGTTTCCCTTCTTTTTGTAACACCTCTACTGTTACATCTTCCTTTGGTTCTACAAGACATGATATTCTTATACCTTTATTAATTTCTTCTTCTTTTAAAAGCTTTTTTTCCGTTTCTGAAATGTTAGGTAACTTTCCTTTAAGAACTTTAACTTTACATTTTCCACATAGTCCTTTACCATTACAAGGATTATCAACAAATATCTCTTGTTCCACTAAAATCTCTAATAAATTTTTTCCAATTTTATATTCTATTGTTTTATTCTCTCCATTAACAAATATCTTAGGCATCAGTAACCCCATCCCCTTTAGTTAAAGCTTCTAACATAGCCTTCACATTTTCAAGGGGGGACTTCATTCCAAGTCCACATGCAGGTGCTATAATGTCAGACCCATCTTTTATACATTTCCTAGTTAGTTCTTTAACCTTACTTTTATCCCCAAATTCAATGGTATAAGTACTAACATTCCCCATTATTAATCTATCTCCTAAGCTTTCCTTTGCCTCGTTAATATTAACTATTGAATCAAAACTAAGTATATCACTTCCAATCTTATTAACCTGAGAATATACATTTTTCATTTGACCACATATATGTACAATGGTCCCTATATTTTCTTCTTTTATACTATCTACAAGCTTATTTATATATTTCACTGCAAATTCCTCAAACAACTTTGGTCCTAATATTTCTCCTGTTCCACTGGGATCAGATATCGCTATGATATCCGCCCCTGCTTCTATCTGTTTTTTTGCAAAGTCAATTAATTGATTTGTTACAAAGTCAAGGAATTCATGGGCCTCTTTATTCTTCTTTCTAAGTTCTTTATAAAAAACAACAGGCTCAATTATAGAACTAGCTGTACTAATAGGTCCAGTTAAATTCCCTATGATTGGAACCTCTTTATCTTTTGATTTTAGCAATTTAATTGCATCTATTACTACTTTTGCCCTTCCTTTTTCATAATTAATTGGATTAACATCTTCCCACTCCTTGACAGAGTCGATTATATATTCTTTAACATGGGGTTCATAAATATTTGTACCCATATTTACTTTAGCTCCAAAGTCTTCTGCTTCAATAGTCATACAAAAAGGAACACCATAGTTTTCAAAACAACCATTTTCATATACCGCCGCCGTTAAGTCCGCCATCATCTTAGCATCCATATGAGCCTCTGGAAACTGTATACCTACTTGTTCCATTAGCTCCGTTGTAACCATATTCATCATACCCCCTGGGCAAATACATGGTGGTCTATCTACCTTTTCTCTATTAATTACTTTTTTTAGTCTAGTCTTTGCCGATAGCATTATAGTCCTCCCCTCTATGCTATATTAAGTAAGTTTTTAACTAGTTTTACCGCTTCAACTGCATTAGAAGAGTATCCATCTGCACCAATCATATCAGCATATTTTTTTGAAATCGGTCCACCACCTATAATAACCTTAACATCTTCTCTTATGCCAGATTCTTTTAATAGTTTTATAACTTTATCCATCCCTCCCATTGTTGTTGTCATAAGTGTTGACATACAAACAAAGGAAGCATCAACCTCTTTAGCCTTATCTACAAAATTCTGTAATGGAACGTCCCTTCCTAAATCGATCATTTCAAATCCAGCAGTTTCTAGCATTATCTTTACCAGATTTTTCCCTATATCATGGGTATCCCCTTCTACAACCCCAATTACTCCTTTAACCTTCTCTTTGTCCATATCCTTTGAAGGTAGGAGGGGTTTTAATATTTCTAAACCTGCATACATTGCATCGGAACATAGTAATACATCTGTAACAAAGTATTCTTCATCTTCGTATAGTTGACTTGCACGATTCATTCCATCTACAAGTCCTTCCATAATACCATCAAATACCTCATATCCCGCTTCTATATATTCATTGCTGGCTTCAATTACATCTTCCTCTTCCATATCCACTACACCATCTGATAATCTTTTTAATAATTCTTGTTTTGATATTGCCATCTTTATTCCCTCCAATTTTAATCTTTGTTGAATTTATGTGTTAAAAGAAATTTTTTTCATCTAAAGGCCATTTTCCATATTTTCTAGCAGAGGCCATAAATTGATCGATATTTTCAAGGGGCACTCCGCCAGAAAGATCACAGCCCGAAGCTAAAATATATCCACAGGGACTATCATAAGTCTTTTGTATACATTCTCTCACTGCTGAATCTACATCGTCAGTATCCCCTAAAATTAGAACTTCCACTGGATCAACATTCCCTAATATAGGAACCTTATCTCCTACTAGATTTTTTGTATATTCTAGATCCACTCTATTATCAATACTAAGCATATCACATCCTGATTTTACCATATCTCCTACAATTGCTGTGGTATCTCCACAAATATGATAACAAACCATACCCTTTGCTTCATGGATATCCTTCATTAGATCTATAGTATAAGGTAGAACAAATTCCCTATATTGTTTTTGTCTAAGAATTGTTCCCGATGCTATAGGATCACATAATAATATAAGGGAGCCTGTTTTTATAAACTCTCTACAAATCATTTTTAGCCCTTCAGTACAAAATTTTATTAATTCATGTAATTTTTCTGGATTCTTTCTAGTAGCTCTTAATAAGTTTTCAGTTTTATATATACTTGCAGCAGCAGTAAAGGGTCCCGATATTAAAATACCATTTGGTACTTCATGACCTATTTTATCAATTACAATCTTAGCTGCATCCATATGCAATTGAAAGGCTTTATCATTTTTTAACTCTAATTTTGACATATCTAATTTATCTACTTCATTTAAATCATCTAAAGCATACTTCATAATTGCTGGCACGGAATCTTCAGGATCACTCATTTCACTACCTAGTGCTGCACCTACCCCATGCAGTCCATATTCAATAACAGTTAAGTCATTTCCAAATCTTTCATAACAAGCAATCTGAGCCATAGCTTCATTTAAAGCACTACTTCTTTTTTCTTTATGGGTCATTCCAAGGGCTAACCCAGACATTGAACAAGCCACTGGCATAGCTAAAATCCTATCCATAGGTTTTCCTGTCATAAATGCATTCAATCGTTCATTTGGTGTCATCCTATCATCTTTATGCATATAATTACCTCCTATATAAATTAAATTAAGTCAATTGCTTTAATAACTCCATCCTTTAAATAAAACTCTTTATTTTTTATACACATTTGTCCTACAAATTTTGTTTTCCCAATCAATTCTATACATCCATCTGAGTACCTCATAGGAGATTTCAATTTAATATCTTTCCATATAGCCTTTTCGGTTCCCAATAAAGCGAAAGTAGTTTTCGGACAAAGTAGCAATATAGTTCCATCATTAAGAGTTTCTTCTACTTTTTTTAACAATGGATAAGTAAACATTTCCACAACTTGAGCTGAGAACTTTGGCCCTAAAATGTTTAAGCCTCCCGATGAATCAGCATAACTAATCATATTAACCCCTACTTTTTGGGCTTCTTCTATAAACCTTAGTATTTCATCTTGAAACTTATTAAAAATCTTTTTCATAATATCAGGATTTTTTCTAAAGGTTTTAAACACATGACGTGGGTCAATTAAAACATTCATAATTGTAAAGGGACCTGAAATATATAAAACCACATTTTCTCCATCTTTTCTTAAATGTTTACATGCTTTTAACACTTCTCTTATGCGCCCTTTTGAATAATCAATCTCAGGTAAATCTAGTATCTCTTCCGTGGTCCTACAAATGTAATCCTTAGCCCTAGGTCCTATATTTTCATCGCCAAAATTAATGATCCCCCCCAAGGCTTCTCCTTCAACTGTATGACAAAATGGTAATTCACAATATTCTACTCCATCATGTTTTTTTAATTCCTTTGATAAGGTGACCATACTGTCCCAATTTTTATAAGCTTTTGGAAATTGTAAATCTGTTTTCTCTGTAACTTCTTTACTAATACCCACAGAATTACCATATGTACACTTAAAATCAACTATTTTTCCCAATATAATCCCTCCAAAATATTACTGAAAGCATCTAGATATTTTTTCATTTTTAAGATCACTTCCAATAACAATCACTTTTGTTTCACTAGTTTTTTCGATATACTCCCAATCATAATGTTGTGGAGTGAAATCAAAGTGTATAACCTTATTATTATCAAGATTTAAAATCCCCTTAGCTCTTAAAACTAAGCCATAATCTAAATCTATTAAATCATTTAGAGTGTCTTTAATTTCTTTTTCTTTGAAAGTCCTTGGGTTATCAATAGAAAAACTACTAAAAACTTTATTTGCAGTTTCTAAAGAATACTTCCCTTTAAATTGAACTGGAGATTTCTTAATATCATTTAACATTTCTATAATTTTTTCTCCATTATAAGAATACCAGTCTTCTTTTAATATAAATGCCTCTTTATTGTTTAACCTTATTTTAGAAACTACTTCTTCTAGTTCCCTATTACCAACTCCACCTAGGTGACTTAAAAATATTATATTGGCATTTTCGATTTGATCTAAATAAAACCCACCAAAGTCTTCTATATAATTGTTAAATCCCTTTATATCTACAATAGTTATTAAATTATTGATTTTTATATCAATATTAGAAGTTTCCCGAATTTTCTTACAAATTTTTGTAATATCCGATAGACTTCCAACCCCAGAAGGTTCTATTAATATATGGTCTGGTTTATATTTAATCGCTAACTCCTCTATAGCTTTCTTAAAGTCATGTACTAAAGTACAACAAATACATCCTGAATATATTTCTCTTATGGGAAGTTCACTATCAATTAAATCTCCATCGATTCCAATATCTCCAAACTCATTTTCAATTAGGACAACTTTCCCCTTTATATTTGGAATGATCTTTCTTAACAATGTAGTTTTTCCAACTCCTAAAAAGCCAGAAATAATATTTATATTAATGGTCAAAGTATTCCTCCTTATAATTTTTTATTAAAATGATACATCTTATAAAAATATTAGTTAAAAAAATAACATTCAAAGTTATGAAACGACCGTATATATCTTTCACTCTACCATTGATAATGCTTAAATAATTATAGCACTTTCACTATTATCAATCTAATTGATGTTTTCTATTATAAAATGTTTACTTATAATTTTTTTCTATATTCTCGTACTATACTATAAAAAATAGATAACTTATAATAAGTTATCTATGGTAGTTAAAAACAATAATTTTATTAGTTATTATATATGTATTTACTTATTACTATAAATCTTAATTTTGTCTTAACAAATCATCAAAAACAACTTGTTTTATTTTTTTATTAAACCTTTTACTTACTGGCACATATTCATCTATATCTTCAACATATACTTCTCTTCTATTGTACTCACATATTTTAGTCCTATTTATTATATATCCTTGATGACATTGTATGAAATTATCATTGTCCAATTGCTGTTTTAAACTTTTTAAAGTACCATAAATTTCATATTTGTCTTTCTGGGTATGTATTCTAATCTTTTGAAGGGATTTCTCAAAAAAGTATATCTCATCATAGCTTAACTTTATGTATTTCTCTCCTTCTTTTAATGTGAATACATTATAAATATTTTTCAGATAACTTTTTTCTTTAATATTATTAATAACTTCTTTCATTACTTCTTGAAGCTTCTTTTCAGTTATTGGCTTAATCATATAGTCCAAGGCTTTAATTTTAAATGCTTCAAATGCATAATCTTTATATTCAGATATAAGAATTATTATAACATCTTTGTTTTCTTCTCTTATACATTCTCCTAGTTCTATGCCCTTCCTTTCTTCCATTTCAACATCAAGAAATATAACATCTATTCTATTAGTTTTCATGATCTTATTAAGACTTTTCCCGCTATAGACTCTAGTAATATCTATTTTTTCATTTAAATCCATTTTATTAATATAACTTTCTATTACTCCTAATTGAATTGGCTTGTCCCCACAAATAACAACATTAAGTTCCATATTACCCCTCCTATATATTTCTTTTTATATTGTAGAATTGTTAAATAATCTATTTTCTAGTGTAAATATTCACACTAGAAAATAGTATATTATAATAGGTAATAATTTTTTATAAACTACTTTATTTACTTAAATATTAAATTTGGTAACACTTTCATTCAATTTTTCCGATAGGTTATTGAAATTCTCTGCCATCTCTTTAAGATTTTCCATAGATGCCGCTTGTTCTTGAATTGAAGCGGTGGCTTCTTCTGTTGAAGCAGCGGTTTCTTCAGATATTGCAGAAATATTCTCTATGGAGGATACTATATTATTTTTATCTTTATTAACTTCATTAATGAAGCTATCTATATTTTGAATCTTATTAAAAACTTTATTTATATGAGCATAAATTGAGTTAAATGAAGTATCAACCGATACAACCGAACTACTTTGTTGTTTAGATATTTCTTCAACTTCTTCCATTATCTCAACTGTATTCTTACTATCCCTTTGGATCTCTTCTATTATTGTTTTTATGTTTTTAGCTGCTAAACCACAGTCCTCAGATAACTGTCTTATCTCTTCTGCTACTACAGCAAACCCTTTTCCTGCTGTACCTGCCCTTGCTGCCTCTATAGAAGCATTTAATGCAAGTAAATTCGTTTGTTCAGCTATACTACTTATGGTATTTACTATCTCATCTATATTTTTAGATTTATTATTCAAATTTGTTATTGCTTTTCCCACTTTCTCAGTGGCATCATTATTTAACTTAGTCTTGTCTTTTAACTCTGTTACTATACTTAAACCATCATTATTAGCATTTTCTACTTCGTTTATGGTCTTAACCATATCTTTACTATTATTTGAAAGTTCATTTATCTTATCATCTAGATTTGATACAATTTTAACTGTCTCTTCGGAAAACTGAGCTTGTTCTGTGGCTCCTGTAGCTATACTTTCAACAGATTTTGATATTTCTTGACTAGATGTAGTGTTTCTGTCAGTGGTTGACATAAGAAGATCCGAACAATCTTTTATATTATTTCCTGCCTCTATTACATTTGTTAATAAACCCTTTAAATTGTTAACCATTTTATTAAAACTACTATTTAAAGATCCAAATTCCCCTTTATATTTAGAATCTAATCTAACATCCAAATCTCCCGATGCCATTTTCTTCATACCATTATCTAATAATTTTATAGGCTTAGTTATAGTTTTTGAGAAAATATATGCTAAAATTATGGATACTACTACTCCCAATATACCTATTGCTATAGTCGTATATAACATTTCCAAGGTTTTATCTTTAATTTCATCTTGGTACATAGTACCTACTAATCTCCAATTTAATTTTTCCAATTGATTTATTACAGCAAACTTTTTTTGTCCTTGATTATATGTGTAATTTATTATTTCACCGTCATTATTCCTTATTCCATTTAATAATTTTTCATTTGGTATTTCTTTACCTACTAAACTTTTATCATTATGTACTATGACTTTACCTTTTTTATCAGTTATTACTATATATCCCTTTTCACCAACATTAATTTCATTTATTATATTGGCCATAGTGTCTAAAGCTATATCTAAAGCCACAACCCCTACAAATTCATTTGTGTTATCATACACTGGTTTTGCCACTGTTATAACAAGTTTTTTAGTATTTGCATCTTCATAAAGGTCAGTCCATATAATTTTATTTTCTTTTTTAGCTTCAATATACCAAGGACGTTTTGTAGGATCCGTTGTATCTAGTCCCTCTGAATCATATAGTTTTTTATCCTTAGTTCCTATGTAGGCAAACATAATTTCTTCATGAGATTTTTTTAGTCTACCAAATTCCTCTACTACTTCACTAATAGGTGCCTCTTCCTTCCCCATAAGACGTATCTTTTCATCTGTGGACATAAATTCTATAATATTTTCATATCCCTCTAGATAACTTTCAATATATTCTGTTATATGGGCCGTTAACTCCTTAGAAGTATTTTTCAATTCATCTTTAGTCACTTTAACCGATTTAAAATAGGAAATACTTCCCAAAGATAAAACAGGTATTATTACTATTAATATAAACATAGCCATAAGTTTATTTCTTATTCCTAGTTTCATATTATAACCTCTCCTTTTAAATATATTGTTTATATTTGTATTGATTATTTAAAAATTTTACAAATTTATAATCCACTATCTAGTCCCTATTTTATTTATAAGTGATTGTCAATTAGTAAGTCTATCAACAAGACCCACCAATTTTGTTATTTCTGGTTTGCCTACTTGAGCATCGGCTCCTACCTTTTTGCCCCTTTCCATTGTTTCATCATTTATAAGTGATGAAAACATAATTACTGGTAAGGTGTTTAAAACTACGTCTTCTTTAATAAGTTTGGTAAGATGATATCCATCCATCTGTGGCATCTCTATATCTGTAATAACACAAGCAATTTTTTCTTTTATATCTTTAGATTTACTTTCTTTAATGCTTTTAAGAAACTCCCAGGCATCCTTTCCATTTGAAACTATCTTTAAGTTGTTATAACCTGCCTTATTTAAACAACTTTTTAGCATCTTCGAAAGTAGTTCAGAGTCTTCAGCAATTAAAACCGGCTTGTCGTTTGCTAATCTAGACCCCATATTCTCAATATCTGAAACCTGTATCCCCGTCCTAGGATTAATATCACTTAATATCTTTTCAAAATCTAATATTGTAATTAATCTATCCTTTTTCTTAACTATCCCGGAAACTATGCCTTCAGAACCTTTATTCATAGTGGAATCAGGAACTTCTATCTCTTCCCAAGATAATCTCTGTATCCCAACAACAGAATGGACTTCAAAAGCCGTCCTTATTTTATTAAAATGAGTTATAATGAAAAATTTACTCCCATTATCTTCAACCTTTTCTGTCTCAAGATATTTAACCAAGTCAATTACTGTAATTACATGTTCCCTTAATGTCATAACCCCTTTTATACAGGGATGGGACTTGGGTACTGGAATATAGTTTTTAGTTTTAATAACTTCCCTTACTTTAGCCACATTTATTCCAAAGTGATTATTAAAAACTTTGAACTCTATAATCTCTAGCTCATTTGTACCTATTTCTAACAATATTTTTTTACTTCTTGTCATAATATAACCCTCCTTTATTTTTAAATTTAAAAACAAAAATAGCCCATAATGAATATTCCCTCTTGGGATATTCACTATGGGCTATTTAAATTGCAAACTTTGATTTGATTTAAATAACTGTTCCATAATCATCTATATTTTATTTTTTTCTATTTTTCCTTTTTAATTTCAATATAAAAATAGCTTATATTTTCATATATCTATTTCTATTTATTGAAATTAGATTTAATATTTTGACTTATATCTAGTATAACATATATGGTGTATTATGTCAATATTCTTGTTGTACTAACAGAAATTTCGCATCTAATTTCCAGTAAAAATTTTACTCATACAAAAAATGTTTATTATACACATTTTACTATTAATGGGTATCAAAAGACCGTTTGGCCCTAAAAAAGGATACACTTTCCCCCTCCCCATAATATTCAAAATTTTAATTTCCAGTTTTTTTTTAGCTTATGTTTTCTCAAATATAGGATTTTTCCAATCCTGTATTAGTAACACTCCATCTCTTAAATCTTCAATTATATCTATTTGGAGCATCCCCTTTTTTCTAAATGTTCTAATACATCTAAAAAAGTATAATTGCATTAGATTAAAAGCCATAAATATAAACATAATAACTGTTTCTATGCCCGTAGGGCTATGAATAAAGCAATGATCTAAATGCCACTCTGTTTTTAATTGGTGAAATATATTGTTTTCTATATGCCATCTGTCATGCATTATTTTCCATAAAGTTTTAACAGAAACAACCTTATCAGTTGTTATAATCCAAGCTTCCTTAACTTCAATCTTATCACCTTTTTTAATTTTTTCTTCAAATTTTATAAACCTAATTTTTGTTTCTCCATCAGCCATTTCAATATTATCTTCATCCCATGCTTTTATTTTAATGCTCTTATTACTTTCTTTTTCAGCTATCCATTCTTCATCTGCCTGACGGCATTTAAATATTGCTAAAGCATCTTTTACAATATTAAGCCTTTTATCTTTCACTCTTACTACTGCATCCATGCCTATAGATTTTACTTCGTTTATCCAAGACACTTTGCAATACAAGGCGTCAGCCATAATTATATCTGCAAAATGATTGAAATTTCTATGAAGTTTTTTTATAAGCCTTTTAGCTCCTGTAATCTCTCCTTCGTCTTTTTCTGAAGAATCTTTTCTAGGCTCAAGCATTTCATGTCCTAATATCAAATGAGGATCTGAACCTATAGTTGAGCATACTGTGGCTCTATGGAAATGATGAGTTACCCCCTCTTTATCAACTCGAGTTAAACACCTATCACAACATTTTTTAGTACTATCAAATAGCTCTACTCCATCTATAGCAACAACTTTCAACCCATCTATAGTACCTTTTCTAAAAACCTTATTTTTTATTGCTTTTTTTATTATATGATTATGCATATCAGATAAACTACTGATATCAAAGTCAATTAAAGATCTTCTAATAGTATCTATATGAGGTATTTTAGTTTTTCTAGAAAATAATTTTTTAAATTTGCCCTTTTCAATCCATCGTTCTAATCTGTTGAAACTCCTTATTTGTAGCATAAATCCAAATAACACTA